>JAADHA010000339.1:8095-8381 GCA_013152105.1 Oligoflexia bacterium
TGGCCTGGGCCAGCTCGTAGGTGCCCTTGTGGGCCGTGGCGCAGCCAGTCATCAGGGCGGTTGCGAAGACGAAGGAGCTAGGGCGCATGGGGAACCTCGTGGGTGGGACCTGGTTGGAGGGGCCTGGTTGGAGGGGATGGTGTGCCGTGGGTGGAGACCGACCCGGTACACGCCGATGCGCTGCTTTTGTAGTGTTCGGAGTGGGTTGCTGTCAATGGCCAGGGACTCGGGGATCAGGGCCACGGACAAAGTCCGCCGGATGAACGCGAGCGGCCGCGCCCTTGCG
>JAADHA010000272.1 GCA_013152105.1 Oligoflexia bacterium
CATCAGCATTTTGAACACGCCGCTGGCCGTGTCGGGATCGAGGTTGCCAGTCGGTTCGTCCGCCAGGAGCAGGCCGGGACGACGGACCAGGGCCCGAGCGATCGCCACGCGCTGCTGCTCGCCGCCAGACAATTCGCCAGGGCGATGTCGCAAGCGGTCAGACAGACCGACCCGAGCCAACAGGTCCTGAGCCTGGGCCTGGGCCTGAGCCGCCGGCTCGCCGCCAATGAGCCCCGGAATCATCACGTTGTGCAGCGCATCCTGATCAGGCAGCAGGTGGTGGAACTGGAAGATGAAGCCGACGCGGCGGTTGCGTAGCGCGTCCAGAGCCGCACCGCTGCGCTGGAAGACATCCTGTTCGTCGAAGAAGACCCGACCCTGTGTCGGGCGGTCCAGCGTGCCCAGGACGTGGAGAAAGGTCGACTTGCCAGACCCGGACTGCCCAACGATGGCGACCATGTCCCCGGCATCCAGGGAGAGATCCACGCCCCGCAAGACGTCGAGGGTCTCTCCGCCCTTCACGAAGCGCTTGTGGAGTCCCTCCACCAGCACTTTCACCCCGCCAGCACCCGGGGCCGGGGCTGCGGCTGCGTCTGGAAGGGGCTGGTCGGAGTCGCTCATTCGTACCGAAGACCTTCGACGGGATCGATGCCCGCGGCCACGCTGGCCGGGTAGAGGGTGGCCAGGAAGCAGATCAACACGGCGGCTATCGCGACGATGACGACATTGTGAGACTCGATCACCACAGGGAGGGTGTCGAGGTAGTACACATCGGTGTCCAAGGGGAACTTGATCACCTTGAGCAATTGGCAACCCAACAGCCCCAATACCGTGCCCGTCGTCGTCCCGACCAAGCCGATGATCAGCCCCTGAAGCATGAAGATCATGCGCACCGTCGCCTTGCTGGCCCCCATCGCCCGCAGGATGGAGATCTCGCGAGCCCTGGTCACCACGATCAGGATCAAGGTCCCGACAATGTTGAGGCTGGCGACCGCCACGATCAAGCTGAGGATGAGCCCCATCACGATCTTCTCGAGCTTGAGGGCGCTGAACAGGTTTCGGTTCAGGTTCTTCCAGGTTCGCGTGTAGTAGGGATAGGGCAGGATCTTGCTGACCGCATCGGCGATCACCTTGACCCCGTCGATGTCGGACACGCGGGCTTCGATGCCGGTGGCGGTCTCTCCCATCTTGAGGAAGGCCTGCGCGTCGTCGATGGTCACATAGGTCCACTTGGTGTCGTACTCGTACATGCCCGAGTAGAAGGTGCCGGCGACCCGATAGGGACGCACATAGGGCATCGGCATCCCCATGGGGCCAGTGCCGCCACCGATCGGGTTGATGATGTGGACCTTGTCGCCCACGGTGACCGCCAGATGCTGGGCCAATTCGCGCCCCAGGATGATCCCCGGCAGGTCTTCGGTGTCGTCGACATCCTGGGCCTGGGCGGGCTTGGGGTGGGCCAGATTGTGGAGCACGTCGAGCTTTTGCGCGTCCGTGGTCAACAGGCCATTGGGGCCGCGTTCAAGGTCCTTGACGACATCGGTGACCGCAGCGCTGCGGTCGGGATCGACGCCCTTGAGCACCGCGCCTCCGGCACCCCATGGCGACCGGATCATCACCTCGTAGTAGACGAAGGGAGCCGCCGCGACGACGCCATCCACCGCCTGGACCTGATCTGCGACCTGCTCGTAGCCCTCGAAGTCGCCTTCTTGGTTGAGCACCACCAGATGGGCATTGCTGCCCAGGATCTTGTCTCGCAGGTCGATCTCGAAGCCCTGCATCACCGCCAGCACCATGATGAGGGCGGTCACACCGACCGTGACCCCGACGATGGAGACAGCGGTGATCACGCTGACCCCCGCTTCACTCCGCCGGGCGCGGAGATGGGAGAGCGCAACGAGCAGGGCAAAACGCATCAGTTGGTCGGAACCTTGGCGAGGTCGGAGAGCGGTCGTAGCGTCGGGAACAAGATCACGTCACGGATCGACTCGCGGTTGGTCAACAGCATCACCAACCGGTCGATGCCGATGCCCTCGCCCGCCGTGGGCGGCAAGCCGTAGGTCAAGGCCTTGATGTAGTCCGCGTCGAAGTACATGGCTTCCTGGTCGCCCGACTCGCGGGCGGCGGCCTGCGCGGCGAAGCGCTGGGCTTGGTCCACCGGGTCGTTCAGCTCGTTGAAACCGTTGGCGATCTCGTTGCCCGCGATGATCAACTCAAAGCGATCGGTGAAGTCTGGATCGTCGTCGCGGCGCCGCGAGAGGGGCGAGATCTCGGCGGGGAAGCCGGTGACGAAGGTCGGCTGGATCAACGTGTCCTCGACATATTCGTCGAAGAAGCGCTCCCACCAGCGACCCATGGTGGTCGGAAGGGTCGGGTCCGTGGTGTCCGCGGGGTGGTGTTCCAGCCAGTACGCCCGCAAGGCCGCCGGTTGATGCACGGCGTCCAGGCTCAGACCCGTTGCCTGGGCGATCAGCCCCCCCATGCTGGCCCGCCGCCAGGGGCTGGACAGGTCGAGGGTGTGCGAACCGAAGGGCACGGTGGTGTCGCCGCAGACCTGCAGCGCGAGCGAGCTGATCAGGTGCTCGGTCAGGTCCATCAGGTCCTGCCAGGTGGCGTAGGACCAGTAGAACTCCAGCATCGTGAATTCGGGATTGTGCCGGGTGTCCACACCTTCGTTGCGGTAGCTGCGGTTGATCTCGAAGACCCGCTCGAAGCCACCGACGACCAGGCGCTTGAGGAAGAGCTCGGGCGCGATGCGCAGGTAGAGGTCCAACCCCAGCGCGTTGTGGTGAGTCACAAAGGGGCGCGCCGCCGCGCCACCAGGGATCACCTGCATCATGGGGGTCTCGACCTCGATGAATTGGCGGTCCTCGAAATAGCGCCGGATGAAGGCCACGATCTGGCTGCGCCGACGGAAGACCTGGCGGCTGTCCTCGTTGACGAACAGGTCGACGTAGCGGTTCCGACTGCGGAACTCGCGATCTTCCACGCCCTTGTGCTTGTCGGGCATAGCCGCGAGACACTTGGCCGCCAGGGTCAGGGTCTGGGCGCGGATGGTGGGCTCGCCCGTGCGGGTACGCATCAGGCGGCCGCTCACATGAACGTGGTCGCCCAGGTCCAGCTTCTTCCAGACAGAAAAGGCATCGTCGCCGAGGTCGTTCTTCCGCACGAAGACCTGGATGCCACCGGATCGATCCTGGAGGCGGGCGAAGCCAGCCTTGCCCATGTCTCGCTTGGCCAGCAGGCGACCGGCGAGGGTCACGACGGTCTCGTCCAGCGCGAGCGCGTCGTTGTCGCGTTCCCCAATCAAGGTCAGCAGATCCAGGGCGCTGTGGGAGGTGTGGAGACCGTGGGGATAGGGCACGATGCCAGCATCCCGCAGGAGCGCCAGCTTCTCCAGCCGCGAGGAATCAAACTCGAACATGCGGAGCGTCTCGGTCCAGAGGGGCAGGTCAGGGGGCGGGCCGGCTTAACCCGGCTGCGCGAACACGCTGACCGCACCGTGCTGCGCGCCCGAGAGCTCTCGCACCCCACCCACGTACAAGGGGGCTACACGGCGCCGCGGTCCGCGACCTCGGCATCGGCCCGCTGAGCAAGCCAGGCTTCCATGAAGGGCAGCAGGTCGCCGTTGAGGACCCGATCCGTGTCACCCACTTCCACGCCGGTACGCAGATCCTTCACCATGCGGTAGGGCTGCATGACGTAGCTGCGGATCTGACTGCCCCACTCGATCTTCTGCTTGTCGGCGTTGGCGTCGTTGCGTTGTGCCTGGCGGATCTCGAGCTCGCGCTGGTAGAGCTTGGCCCGCATGGTCTTCATCGCCTTGGCCTTGTTCTTGTGCTGGCTACGTTCGGCCTGGCAGGCCACCACGATGCCGGTCGGCAGGTGGGTCAGGCGCACCGCCGAGTCGGTCGTGTTGACGTGCTGCCCACCCGCGCCGCTGGAGTGGTAGGTGTCGATTCGCAGGTCGGAGTCCTTGAGGTCCACCTCGATGTCATCCGCCACGTCGGGGTAGGCCCCCACGCTTGCAAAGGACGTGTGCCGGCGCGCCGCGCTGTCAAAGGGCGAGATGCGCACCAGCCGGTGTACACCGATCTCGGCCTTGAGATAGCCATAGGCATAGGGCCCCTTGACGTTGAGCGTGGCCGACTTGATGCCGGCCTCTTCGTGGTACTGCTCGTCGGCGATCTCGACCTTGAAGCCCATACGACCCGCCCACTGGATGTACATCCGCTCCAGGATCTGGGCCCAGTCGCTGGCGTCGGTGCCGCCCGCCCCCGAGTTGATCTCCAAGACCGCGTCGTTCTGGTCGGCTTCATCGCCCAACAGGCGGCGGATCTCGGCCGTGCGCAGGTCAGCCTGGAGCGCCACCAGGGCCCGCTCGCCCTCGGCGAGGGTGTCCGCGTCGTCCTCTTCTTCACCCAGCTCGATGAGGGTGGTCGCGTCTTCCCAGGCCCGCTCCAGCACCACCACACCCTGGACCCACCGCTGGTAGGTCGCCTTTTCGCGCAGGCTGGCCGTCGCTCGGGCTGGGTCATTCCAGAATTCCGGGTCCGCGGCCCGCGTGTCCAGTTCGGCGATCTTCCGGTTCAAGCCATCCAGGTCAAAGCGACCCCCGAAGCGCGGCGATGCGCATTCGAAGGTCCTTCTTCAGCTCAGCGAGATCGACAGCCATAGCAGCCTCCGGTGCGCCCTGGACGGTGGTCGGGCTTGCGAGGGGT
>JAADHA010000081.1 GCA_013152105.1 Oligoflexia bacterium
ATGCTCAACAGCAGCAGCAGCAGCAGGGTGGGCTCCGGGTCGACAGGAGTAGGGCGTGTTGGAGCGGGGGTTGCGCAGCGGGACGGTAGCCGACGCGGTCGTGGCAGGTTTTCATCGGCGCCCCCACTGGGCTACGCTGCCAGGCGAAGAAGGGCCAGCAGCGGCCCTCGCCCCCTTGGAGGCCTGATGACACCCGATCTGCCTTTTGTGGCCAACCCCCTTCGCGCGTGGTTGTTGGGCAGTCTGGCTGCCTTGGCGGTGCCTGCTGGCGTCTTTCTGGAAGGCACCGCCGTCGCGGTGGATACCACGGCGGACACTGGCAGTAGCTGCGAGAACTGGGGGACCATCACGCCCTCCACGCGCGAGACCTACTTCGGTGAGTTCATGACCTTCCGCATCGGGGGGGGGCCATCCTGCGGTGATGTCGATAGCTGCTCGTGGTGGACCGATGGCAACACCGGCGACTTCCTGCAGACCACCGGCTCGCCCGTGACTTGGCGGGCGCCCAGCGACTACGGGGACTGTGTGACCCTGGAGATCCGCCTGTGGGCTTCTTGCACCGACGGCAGCACGACCGGCTACTCGGACATCACCGTGCGCTGCACCCACGAACAGCTCAGCGCCGTGCAGGACAGCCGCAACGCCGTCGTGACGGGCGGAGGCTGCGGCGGTCCGGTGCCGGCCGGGTCGGGGTCTACCTCGACCGCCGGCCTGTTGCTGCTACCGCTCTTTGGGCTGCTGCGACGCAAGCACCTCAGAATGAAGAGCTGACCCTCAGCCCAGACTCAGCGTCCTGTTTCGACGGCTGGTGGCGACCGGGATCCGGCGGCGGACCTCGGCGACTTGTTCCAGGTCAAGATCGGACAGGCAGATCCCTTCGCCGTCGGCGCACTCGGCCAGGATCCTCCCCCAAGGATCCAGGATCAGGCTGTGTCCGTAGCTGCGGCGCAGACCGCGGTCATCGTGGGGCCCCCACTGGGCCGGAGCCAGCACAAAGCACTGGGTCTCGATCGCCCGGGCCTTGAGCAGGACATGCCAGTGGTCGCGCCCCGTCCGCTCGGTGAAGGCCGAGGGGATCGCCAGCGCCGTCGCGCCGCGGGCGAGCTGCTCGGCGTACAGCTCGGGGAAGCGCAGGTCGTAGCAGATCGACAGGCCCAGGGGGCCGATGGGGGAGGGGGCTAGCACTACATCCTGCCCGGGTGCCGTGCGGGCGCTCTCTGCGAAGCGGACGCCGCCATCGTCGCTGAGGTCGACATCGAAGAGGTGGATCTTTCGGTAGACCGCCAGCAGGGTCCCGTCCGGGCCGAAGAGCAGGCTGGTGTTGTAGGTCAGGCGTCGGGCCTGCACCGGGTCGGGGTGGCGTTCGGGGACGCTACCGACCAGCAAGTGGATGCCGCAGTCCGCGGCGAGCGCCCCCAGGCGTCGGTGGGTCGGGCCATCCACCGGCTCGGCCATTGCGAGCTTGCGGTCGTGAGGACCCAGGTAGGTCGTGGCTTCTGGAGTGGCCACCAGCACCGCTCCCGCGGCGGCCGCCTGGCGGACCAGGCGGTCCGTGGTGGCCAGATTGCGCTCGGTGTCCGAGCTTCCGTTGAGCTGCACGCAGGCGACGAGGGGCATGGTCTCTCCGGCGGGATGCGGGCCGGGGAGGTATCCGCGCGGGCCTGTCGCAGCTATGCTGCCTGGGACGCAACCGGCGCGAGCCGCAGCGACCGCCTCTGCCCCGCCCTTCGGAGTCTTCATGCCCCGCTCTTCCTACCGCCCCTCACCAGCCCTGCTGGCACCCCTGCTGGCGCCTCTCCTCGTGAGCGTGATCTCGTCTTGTTCCAACAGCAAGAACGGGCTCAGCATCTACAACACGCCGCCCAACGTGACCATCAGCAATCCGCCCTCGGGCAGCGCCTTTGATGAGTACCAGACCGTCACCTTTACCGCGCGGGTTGGCGATGACCAGGACTTGCCCGAGGACCTGCTCGTCAGTTGGACCAGCTCGATCGAGGGCGCGCTGCCCGACGGGCCCGTGCCGGACGCCGACGGGCTGCTCGTCTACTCCACCGCGAACCTGAGCCCGGGCAACCACGTCATCACCTTGCAGGCCATCGACACCCAAGCCGAGGCCGGTTCTTTCGACGTGACCGTGACCATCAACGACCTGCCCGAAGCCCCGACCGTGACCGTGCTGCGTCCGGCCACCGGCGAAGACGGGGCAGAGGACCAGGAATTCGACTTCAAGGTCGCCGTCTCTGACAGCAAGGACGCGCCGGAAGACCTGACCGTCACCTTCGAGTCCGATGTCGACGGCACCTTCTGCACGCCCGAGGTCACCCTCGACGGCCAAGCCGAGTGTAGCCAGGCATTGTCGGCCGGCGACCACATGTTGACCTTCCGGGCGACCGACCTCGACGGCGAGGTCGGGACCGCCACGACCTACTTCGTGGTGGTGCCGCTGGAAGAACAGGACAACGACGGCGATGGTTGGACCGAGCTGCAGGGCGACTGCGATGACACCAACGCCAACATTCACCCCGGCGCCACCGAGACCGCCAACGGCATCGACGATGACTGTGACGATGTCATTGACAACAACACGGACAACTTCGACGATGACGGGGATGGCTGGAGCGAGGCCGAGGGCGACTGTAACGACGCCGATGCCACAATCTACCCCGATGCCCCCGAGACCTACAATGGCAGCGACGACAACTGCAACGACATCGTCGACGAGGGTACGGTTGGCTATGACGATGATGGTGACGGTTGGACCGAGGTCGATGGCGACTGCAACGACGACTACGCCCTGGCCTACCCCGGTGGGACCGAGATCGAGGACGGCTATGACAACGACTGTAATGGCCTGATCGACGACGGCACCGACGCCTACGACGACGATGGGGATGGCTACACCGAACACGGTGGCGACTGCGACGACACCAACCCCGACATCAACCCCGGCGCCACAGAAGTCTGTGGTGACGGCGTCGACAACAACTGCAACTCGTCCGCCGACGAAGCCGGTGCCAGCGGCTGCACCACCTACTACCGCGACTACGACAGCGACGCCTACGGTGACAGCGCCTATAGCGATTGCCTGTGTAGCGTCAGCGGCTACTACACGACCACCTACAACAACGACTGCTACGACTACAACGCCAACGCCAACCCCGCTGCCAGCAGCTACTACACGACCTCGCGGGGCGACGGCAGCTACGACTACAACTGCGACGGGGTTGAGTCCAAGTATTACAGTACGACTGCGACCTGTTCGTTCGGCCTTAGCGGCTGTGACGTTTCTACCTCGGGCTGGGATGGCAGCATCCCCTCCTGTGGGAACACGGGTGCGTATGCCAGCACGTCGGACGCGGATGGTTGCACCTTGAATTGGTTGTCGTGCGAGGTGACCGGAACCATAACCTATACGCAGAAATGCCGGTGAGCCGGTGTGGGGGACGCGGCGATTGGGTTGACGATGGGTCACCGCTGGGATTGGTGCGACGGGTGGCGTCGCTCCCAGGTAGCCAGCCCAAGCAATCCGACCCCACCCAGGGTCCCAAGCGCGGCTAGCACTGGGAAGCGCTGGAGGAGCGGGCAGTTGTCGGGCTCAACTGGCCCCGGGGGCACCTCGACGGATCGGAAAGCGCGGCCGCCCCGGCCGCTGCGGCTTCGGACGCGACGCCAGAATCTGCCGGGGACCGTGCCATGGGGCGCAGCGAGCCTCTGGGTACTCAGCGCTATCGCATCGGCCTGTCGGCCGCTGTTCTCGGCCCTTGTTCTCGCCCCCTTCGCACGTCGCCACAGGCGCCAAACCGACGTAATCACCTAAGCAGATACGCATGGCACCGGTACACTGGACCCCCATCCACAAGGACATCACAAATGCCATCTTGTCTGCAGATCACGCGGCGGTCATGGACTGGATTTCAACGAAGTTGTGCCGACCACAATACTCCACCTAGTGCACGCGCTCGGAAGTTCCTGACCAGGGGGGGGCGGGAACTAATGCAAGATCTCGACTTGCACTTGACAAGTCAACCACGCCGGGTTTTTAGAGGACATGCTTCGTGGTCTTCGCCGAGCCTGCTCGCTACTTGTTGACGCGGTCTTCGCGCCACATGAGGCTGAGGTGTGGCACCGGGAGTCGGACGGCTTCGAACTGCCCGAGCCCGTGGTGGTGGATGTCGAGGTGGCACTGGGGCTAGGCGACGGGGCCTCAGAACTGCTGGCCCCTGTTGAACCGAGCCGATGGTTGAGCGGAATCCAGGCGGAGTTGCGCGCCATCAGCCGGAAGAGGACCGCCCAGGCTCGGCTGGTGACCAGGGCGCGGATCGTGCTTGGGGTTGTCTTCGAGCACCGCCCGGTGTCGGCGGTGGCCCGCCAGCAGCAGATGAGCAGAACCACGGTCCGGCTGTGGGTCGACAGGTTCCGGCGAAACGGTACCCTCGAATCCCTCGACGACCGAGTTCGAACCGGTCGACCTCCGCGGCTGACAACGCGCGATCAAGCTGTGGTCCTCGGTCTCGCCTGTCGCCGCCCCGAGGATCTTGGGCGTCTGGAGGGTCGCATGACCCATGCCATCATCGCCGAGGAGGCGGCCAAGCAGGGGGTGAATCTGAGCCGAGCCTCGGTGCAGCGTCTCCTGGCCCTTGCAGAGGTGAAGCCTCACCGCGAGCGCTACTACCTGTTTACCGTGAAGGACAAGCCCGAGTACATCGCCAGGCGGGATGCGCTGCCTACACGCGCGAGTACCCCAACGACGAGGTGCTCGTCTGCATTGACGAGAAGACGGGCATCCAGGCGCTTGGCCTCCCGAAGAAGCTCCCCTATGGCGGTCGGCGCGCGGCCGCGCCAGGCATTCCAGCGCGGATCGACCAGCACTACGTGCGGCACGGGTCGCGCAGCCTCGTGGTGGCCGTGCGACCGGACACAGGCCGGCTCGCTCACTGTGGCGTGTTCCCGTCCAGAGGCTTCAAGAGCGCTGAGATGATTCAGTTTCTCCGCGAACTTGCGGAGGGACTGCCGCACGCACGGGTCATCCACATCATCTGGGACAACGGACCGACCCACGCCTCCCGCGCCACAAAGGCCTTCCTCGCGAGCGAGGAGGGCAGGCGGTTCAGGGTGCTCTACACGCCGCCCCATGCCTCGTGGCTGG
>JAADHA010000476.1 GCA_013152105.1 Oligoflexia bacterium
TAGCAGGTTCATGGTTCTCCTTCACTGTGAGATGGGTCGAGCCGTCCTGGCTGTGCGCCATCCAGGATGGCCTTCAGATCAGCCGCCAGGGGAGCGTGTACCGTGACGGTACCGTGGTCGGGGTGGGGGAAGGTCATGGTCGCGCAGTGGAGGGCTTGCCGGGGAAAGCCCACGGCGCGTCGCACCACGTCATCATCGCCGAAGTCCAGGAAGTGGAGGAAGGTGCTGTCAGGCTGACCGTAGATCTTGTCACCGAGCAAGGGGAAGCCAAGGTGGTCCATGTGGATACGGATCTGGTGGGTCCGACCGGTGTGCAGGATCAGCTCGATCAGGGTGCAGCCATCGCGCTGGGGCGCCTGTGACTGGTTCGGGTCGAGCGGGATTCTTCGGAGGACCCGGACCGAGGTGTGGGCCTGCTTGCCATCGGGGTTCACGCCTCGTCTCAGACGGATCTCGCTGTCGGCTGCGTCGCCGATGGGCGCATGCACGTCTGTTGCGTCCCAGGGGATCAGGCCCCGTGCGATGGCCAGGTAGACCTTGTGGACATGCCGCGATCGGACGGCCTCCTTGAGGAAGACGTTGGCGGCCTTGTCCTTGGTGAGGACCAGGACGCCCGAGGTGTCACGGTCCAGGCGGTGGACCAGCTCGACGCTGTGATCGGGGCGAGCGCGCCGGGCCAGGCCGATCACCGCATAGGCCCAGCGATGGCCCGAGGGGTGGCAGAGCAGGCCCGGGGGCTTGTCCAGGACCAGCACGCGGGCGTCTTCGTGGAGCACCGCGGGCAGCGGAGGCGGTGGTTCCGTGGGCGCCAGGCCGGGGATATGGATGCGGATGCGCTCGCCCAGGCGCAGGCGCGAGCTAGGCTTGAGTGGACGCGCGTCGCTCTGCACGCCGCCTCGACGGATCCACTTGGCCAGCAGGGTGCGGGACCAACCCTCGAAGCGCGCCGCCAGGTAGGCGTCCAGACGCCGCCCCTCGGCTCGATCGCCGATTGTCAGGTCTCGGTACCAGGGGCTGGGGTCGGACACGGGCGCTCAGGCGGTACGAGGGCAGGCTACGCTCCATCGGTATCCCACGAGGTCAAGCTGGCACGCTCCGTCAACATCGGCGCCGTAGACATCGGCGTAGACATCGGCACTGTCGCCGCCTTGACCTGGATCGTCGTTGCGATCGGGGTCACGGTGTTGATTGGCCCGCAGTTGGGCCTGCGCGGCTGGGCATGGTTGGGCCTGCACAACCTGTTGTGTGCGATCGGTACCTCGCACGAGCTTTGGCGTGGACGCAAGCGGCGCCTGGCTCGGCAAAGCCAGGCCGATCCTGGAGAGGTGGATCAGTCCCCGCCCGGGTCGCAAGCTCGGTCCAACTCGACGACATCGTATGGGTCCACCGAAAAGGTCCAGGGCGCGTAGCTCTCGATGGGTGGTCGGGCGCTGATCATGCTGGCGTGGAAATTGGCGGCGCCGGACCAGGAGTGGACGCGAGGAAGCCATGCGGGACCGGGCTCGACCAGGCGTTGCACCGTGACCAGGCAGCTTTTTTCGGGCTCTTGGGGCCAACTGATGCGACTGGAGGCGAACAGGGCACCCGCCGGAATGGGCGCGTCGTCTTCCAGAGGAGTCCAACCCCGCGCTTGCAGGTAGTGTTGCCAGCCCCAGTGACCGGCGAAAAGCCGCAGCTCGCCCGCGTTGTGAGCCAGGGCATCCACTCGCCAGGCCAGGCGCCGCTGGGCTTGGGCCAGGTGCAGATCATCGATCGCCAGCAGCGCGCTCAGGCCCAGGGTGAGCGGCAGCGCGATCTGGACGAGGCGCCGACCGAGGCGACCCGAGCCGATCGCGCGCAGGCCGAGCAAGACGATGGGCGTGAAGAAAGGCAGCAGGTAGCGGGTCGCGGTGAAGCGCAAGACCAGCATGAAGCCCAGGCCCAGGCCCGCCCAGACCAGAAGCAAGGCCGTGTCGGGGTCCGGCCGCTTCGTGGGCAGCACCGCGAAAAGCACGGCGCCACCTGCCGAGGCCGCGGTCAGTGTAGCCAGGGCCGCCGCCCCGCTCTGGTCGGAGATCGAGGCCGCAAAGCCCCCCAGCATGCAGCCCGCGACCAGCCCCAGCAGCGCCGCCTGGGGTCGCGCCCAGCACAACACGGGCAAGACCAGGCCCCCACCCAGCATGGCGATGGTGGCGACGACCTTGCGGAACAGGTCGCGAGGTGTGTCGGAGACAGACTGGAAGCTGGCCATGGTCAGCAGGTGGATCTGACCGTAGGCCAGGGCATCGTGGAGGATGAGCAGGTCCAGCGGGACGGCCGCGGCCAGACCCAGCAGCACAGCCTCGCGAAGCCCCGCCCGACCATCCCGGAGCAGCGGCCAGACGGCGACGACCGGGATGAGCACGGCTCCGCTGTACCGAAACAGGGCCGCACAGCCCAACAGCAGCGCCCAGGGCCACCGCCGCGGCCGCGCCTGCCCCTGCGCCTGCGCTGTCCGAGTCAGCCCCGCAAAGCCAGCCAGAACCAAGGCCAGCAGCGGTAGATCGGGGGTCAGGCTGTGCGCCGCCAGGACCGCACCGGGCGCGCCCAGGATCAGCAGAATGGCGACATCGGCCCGGTCGGTGAAGCGTCGGCCCAGGGTCCAGGCCCCCCACATCGCCAGGAACAGCCAGGGCAGCATGAACAGATGCTGCGCCCACACCGGCGCCGACTCGACGGGTGCCAGCCACCAGCCGATCCCCGGCGGATTGCTCAGCACGTCAAAGGCGCGCTCCATGTGGCCCTGCCAGTTGACCATCACCGCGTGTGGACGCCAGGGATCGGCCACGGCACCTTTTGCCAGCATCAAGAAGTTGGCGTCGTCGATGTGGACCGGCTTGCCCAGAAAGGGCAGCACCATGCCCAACAGCACGACGACAGGGAGCAACCAGCGGCGGGGACCGTTCACCGGTCCAGCCTACCGGGTGCTCGCGGGGTTAGCCGGCGCTGGTGAGCCCAAGTTCCGCCAACAAGGCGTCCAGCGCCCCTCACGTCGTCGTTGTCGGCGCTGGACATGCCGGCTGCGAGGCGGCCTTGGCCGCGGCCCGCGCCGGGGCGCGCGTCACCGTGGTCAGCCTCTCGCAAGCTCACATCGGCCGCTTGTCCTGCAATCCGGCCGTCGGCGGGCTGGCCAAGGGCACCCTGGTGCGTGAGATCGACGCCCTGGGCGGCGCGATGGCGCGCGTCGCGGACGCCGCCTGCATCCAGTTTCGCCGCCTCAACACGCGCAAGGGCCTGGCCGTGCGATCCAGCCGGGCCCAGGTCGATATCGACGTCTACCCGCGCCAGTTGGCCCAGGTGCTGCTCGGTTCGCAGCCGCTCTGCGAGGGCCGGCAGCCCTGGCCGGTCGCCTTCATCCAGGGCGAAGTCGCTGAGCTTCTGGTCACGGACCGGGTGCAGGGCCTGCGACTGGCCGACGGGACCGAACTGCACGCGGACGCGGTCGTGCTCACCACCGGCACCTTCCTGTCGGCCGTGATGCACTGCGGCGAAGAGCGCACCGTCGGCGGGCGGGTCGGAGACGGCGCCGCCGCGCGACTCTCGTGCTGCCTGGCCGAGTTGGGCCTGCGCCTGGGTCGCCTCAAGACCGGCACCACGCCTCGGGTCGACGGGCGCACCATCGCCTGGGACCGCCTGATCGTGCAGCAGCACACCGTGCCCGACGGGCGCTTCTCCTTCGCTCCCCTCGGCCCTCGCCTGGCGCAGGTGGACTGCTACCTGGCCTGGACCTCGCCCGAGATCCACGAGCTGATCCGCGAAAACCTGGATCGCGCCCCGATCTTCACCGGTGCCATCGCCGGCCGGGGCCCGCGCTACTGCCCGTCCATCGAGGACAAGGTTGTGCGCTTCGCTCACCGCTCACGCCACCAGATCTTCCTGGAGCCCGAGGGCCTGAGTTCGCATCGCGTCTACCTCAACGGCCTCTCGACCAGTCTCCCTGCTGACGTTCAGCGCGCCATGGTGCGCGCGATCCCGGGCCTGGAGCAGGCAGAGATCCTCCAGCACGGCTACGCGGTCGAGTACGACTTCGCCGACCCGCGCGACCTGGACCACGGCTTGCAGCATCGCCAGGTCCCTGGCCTGTACCTGGCCGGCCAGGTCAACGGCACCAGCGGCTACGAAGAGGCCGCCGCCCAGGGGCTGGTGGCGGGGGTCAGCGCGGCCCGTGGCGAGACCTTTCCGGTCGGCCGAGCGGACGCCTACATCGGGGTCCTCATCGACGACCTGGTCACCAAGGGCGTGGGCGGCGAGCCCTACCGGATGTTCAGCAGCCGCGCCGAGCACCGGCTGTTGCTGCGCGAGGACAACGCCGACCGCCGGCTGATGCCCATGGCGCGGGCCGAGGGCTTGCTGTCGGACCAGGCGTGGGCCCGCTTCGAGCGCAAGGCCGCCGCCATCGAGCAGACCGAGCGGTGGTGCCAGGACCAGTCGCTGGTCCCCGATCGCCAGCACCGGGCGCGCTTCGAGGCGTTGGACCTGGTGCCTCCGCGAAACCGGGTGACCGGTGGCGAGCTGCTGCGCCGCCCCGAGATCGACTGGGACCTGTTGAGCCGGCTCCTTCCCGACCGTCCCGAGGTCGATCCCGAGGTGGCCGAGCAGGTGGTCACGGACCTGAAGTACGCGGGCTACCTGGCGCGCGAGCAGGTCCGCGTGGCGCGCTCGCGGCAGATGGAGTCCGCGACCCTGCCACCTGACCTGGA
>JAADHA010000309.1 GCA_013152105.1 Oligoflexia bacterium
GACGCTCCAGCAGACCTACGACACCGACACGGCCGCCTTGCGCTCCGACAAGGCCGAGCTCGTCAAGGACCGCACGCGGCTGCGGGCCAGTGTCGACGAGATCAAGGTCGCGCTTGGCGATCTCGCCGCACGAAAGGCGCAGGCCGACGCTCGGGTCGCCCAGTACAAGGACATGCTCAGTCGCTTCCAGAGCCTGATCGACGCCGGCCGCCTCAAGGTCAAGATCGTCGACGGCCGGATGATCGTGGAGATGGCCACCGACATCCTGTTCGCCAGCGGCAAGGCCGAGCTCTCCCAAGATGGACAGGCCGCGCTCACCGAAGTCGCGGCGGTCCTCGCAGATATCCCCGACCGCGCCTACCAGGTCGAAGGTCACACCGACGCGGTGCCGATCAAGACCTCGCAGTACGCCAGCAATTGGGAGCTGGGCAGCGCGCGGGCCGTGACGGTGGTGCGGACCTTGATCGCCGCCGGCATTCCCCCCCAACGCCTGTCAGCAGCCACCTTCAGCCAGTACCACCCGGTCGCCGACAACGACACGCCAGAAGGCAAGTCGGCGAACCGGCGGATCGAGATCGTGGTCGTCCCGGACCTCTCCCAGCTTCCGGGCTTCGAAGAACTTCAGGCCATCTCCGCGCAGTAGGCGGGATCAGTCGCTGAGGGGGGGGCAGCGCTCGTCTGGCTGTTAGTTAGTGCGTGCTCACTTTTTATCTTGTGCGCGGCTTCGGGTGGGTTAGTGTGCGCTCACTAACCGCGAGAGCGGTCCCTCCCGACCGGGGATCCGATCCATGGTGCGCCCTCGAAAATTCACCGACCAGGACATCTTGCACGCGGCGCGTGCGGTGTTTCTGGAGCACGGCCCGGCGGCCTCGACGACGCTCATCGCCGATGCGGTGGGCATGTCTCAAGCGGCCCTCTTCAAGCGCTTTGGCACCAAGGACCGGCTGCTCTTGCTGTCCTTGGTGCCATCTGGCTCCATCGCCTTCATCGAGCGGCTGCAAGCGGGACCGGATGACCGCCCGATCCCCGACCAGCTTGTGGCGGTTGCCCTGGAGGCTTCTCGCTTCTTCGACACCATGATGCCCTGCCTGATGACGCTGAGGGCGGCCGGACTCAACCCCGGGATACTCAGCCCCCCCCGCTGCGGGCCCGTCGCGCCGCGGCTGGCTGGTTGCAAGGGGCGGTGGACGCCGGCCGGATGCGCCCGGTCGTGGTGGACTCCATCGCGCTGATGTTTCTGGGTGCGATCCAGGCACGGGCCGCCATGACCCACATCTTCGGCGACCGGCCGCTGACCGAAGCCCAGCGGCTGGAACACGCCACCGCGATCGTGGACACGCTGTGGCGTGGGCTCCAACCCGAGCCCGCCTCGGTCGGAGAGAACTGATGGGGTCGCTGCTTGCCTGTGCGCCTGTCGCCGGGCTCGTCTCGCTGCTGTTGGCCCAGCCCATGTCCGCGGCCGAGCCGACGCTCGACTGGCTGCCTGAGCAGTACAGTGTCGGCGACGCCAGTACGCCCGCGGGGACGCCCTTCTGGCTCAGCTTTGACCAGCCTGGCCTGACCCAGGCGGTGGAGCGCGGCCTTCGCGACAACCCCGATGTGGGCGCCCTCGACGCCATCTCTCGCCAGCAACGGGCGCTGGCCTCGCAGTCCATGGCCGGCGTGCTTCCCTCGCTCTCCTTCGATGTGCAGGGGCAGATGGGGCCGTTTGCCTCCCTGGGTTTCGGCTTCGGGATCGGCGGCATGCCCTCTACCGGCCCGGCCCCGGAGCTGTATGCGACGGGCAGCGCGAAGCTCAACGGGACCTTGGCTGTCGACCTGTGGGGGCGCACCCTGACCAACTGGAAGGCCAGCCGCCTGGGTAGCATGGCCGCGGAAGGGGACCGGGATGCGGGCGCGCTGGTCCTGGCCAGCCGGATCGCGGGCGCCTGGCTGGATGTGGTGTCGGCGACGCGGCAGCGAGACATCGTGCAGCAGCAACTCAAGGCGAACCAGGACCTGCTCGAGGTCGTACGCCTGCGCTACCAGGGCGGCAACGCGACCGCGCTCGACGTGCTCCAGCAGGAGCAGAATCTGGCCTCGATCCAAACGCAGCTCCCCCTGGCTCGAGCCGCGGTCCACACCTTCCAGCAAGTGCTGGCCGTGGCCGAGGGCATGGACCCCACGCGGAACCTGCCGACCGCCGCGGCGGCCCTGCCGGCCCTGCCTCTTCAACCGGCCATCGGTTCGCCGGTGGACCTGCTGGGCAGCCGGCCCGATGTGCGGGCGGCGGTTGTCCGGGCCGAGGCCGCTGGTCTCAGTCGCTCTGCCGCGCTGCGAGGCCTGTTGCCGACCCTCGCGGTGACGGGCTCGGCGGGCTGGGAGGCCAATTGGATCGACACCTGGCAGACCCAGGACACCTGGGGTGTCGGGGCCAACTTTTCGGTGCCGGTCTTCAATGGCGGCGCCTCACAGGCGGCGATCCGAGCCAGCGCCGCGGCGCGGGATGCGGCCCAACTCCAGCTCGAGAGCACCTTTCGAGGGGCGGTCCAAGAGGTCGAGGCGGCGCTTGTCTCCGAGACCGAGCAGGGCGCTCGCTTGGACGCCTCCACGCTGCAGCGCCAGCGCGCCGAGGCCGGCTGGTCCCTCGCCCTGGACCAGTACGCCGGCGGTCTGGCTGACTACACCCAGGTCCAGATCGCGTTGGGCAGCCTGCTCGTGGCTCGCCTCTCCGAGGTGTCTGCCCACCGGGATCTGCTGGGGGCGCGCCTGGCGCTGACCCAGGCCCTCGGCGGCACCTGGACCCATGATCTCCCCGCTCTCGGAGCGAAGCAATGACGCGATTCCTTGCCGCTGGTGCACGCGCGGGCCTCACCCTGGTCCAGGTCCTCGTGCCCCTGGCGATCATCCTCGGCGGATTTCTTGCCGCTGCGGCGCTGTTGTCCCTGCGACCCGAGGCCGCGCAGGCACCGGTGGAAGATGTCGCGGCGCCGGTAGAGGTGCTCACCGTGCGGGTCGCCCCAGCCGTGGTCCACGTCACCGGGACGGGCACGGTCGTCGCCGACCAGCAGGTCGTGCTGACCCCCCAGGTGGGCGGGCGGATCACGTCGGTCTCGGACGATCTGCGGCCGGGAAGCCGGGTGAAACGGGGCCAGATCCTGGCCCGGATCGACCCTCGGGACTTCGAGTTCGCCATCACGCAGGCGCAGAGCCAGGTCGCCCAGGCCAAGCTCAATCTGGAGCTGGAGCAGAGCCGGGCGCAGGTCGCCGGGCGCGAGTGGGGCCTTGTGGGCGAGGGCAAGAGCCCCGACGATGCTCCCCTGGCGTTGCGCGGACCCCAGGTCGTCGCGGCCCAACAGGGGCTGGCCTCGGCCCAGGCAGCCCTTGGAGTCGCCAAGCTGGGCTTGGAACGCTCGGTCTTGCGGGCTCCCTTCGATGCCATCGTGCTGAGCGAGGGGGTCGATGTGGGCCAGGTTGTGGGTGTCGGCACCCAGGTCGCGACCCTGGTCGGGTCCCAGCGCTTGCGGGTCGACGTCCAGATCCCGGTGGAAGAGGTGTCCGGCTTGATGGTGCCGGGCGTCGATGCCGATCGTCAGGGCTCCGTGGCCACGGTGACGCAGCGGCTCACCCTCGGTGGGGCCGGTTCGCAGTCGGTGGTGCGCCAGGGCCATGTCATCGGCTTGGGCGGGGAGATCGACGCGGCCACCCGCACCGCCACGGTGCTGGTCCAGGTCGAGGACCCCCTGGGTGATGGCACGGGCTTGCCGCTGCTGCCGGGGGCCTTCGTCGACGTGGAGATCGCGGGCCGCTTGGTTCCAGACATGATCGCGCTACCTCGCGCCGCCGTGCGCGATGGCAGCATCGCCTGGGCGGTCGAGCTCGGCGATGGGGGCGCGCATCTGGCTCGTCGTGACCTGAGCATCGGCTGGCGCGAGACCGACCGGATCTTCATCCGAGCCGGCCTCTCTGATGGAGAGCAGGTTGTCACTTCGCCCCTGTCCTTGCCCATCGAGGGCATGTCTGTTCGCGTCCTGGACAGCGCCGCCGCGCCAACCGTGGTGGAGGCCGGGAAGTGAGGATCCCGCCGAAGGGCCCCATCGCGTGGATGGCCCACAACCACGTCACCGCCAACCTGCTGATGCTCATGGTCATCGTGGCCGGCCTGGTTGGCCTGAGCAGCGTCAAGCAGGAGATCTTCCCGGCCTTCGACCTGGACACGGTGGTGGTCACGGTCCCCTACCCGGGCGCCAGTCCGGCCGAGGTCGAGCAAGGCATCGTGCTGGCTGTAGAAGAGGCGGTGCGCGGCGTCGACGGCGTCAAGCGGGTCAAGGCCACGGCCAGTGAAGGGGTGGGTGCGGTCCAGGTGGAGCTGCTCATCAGCGCCGACCCGCAGACCGTGTTGGGCGATGTCAAGAACGAGGTGGACCGCATCACGACCTTCCCCGACGACGCGGAAGAGCCGCAGGTCTCGCTGGCCTCGACCCGCAGCCGCGTCATCAGCCTGGTGTTGTATGGCGACGTCGACCTGCACACCCTCGATGAGCTGGCCGAACGCACACGGGCCGAGCTGCTGGATAGCCCGGAGATCACCCAGGTCGAGGTCGAGGGGGTCCCCGATCTCGAGATCAGCGTCGAGATCCCCAGGCAGACCCTGGAAGCCTATGGCCTGACCCTGGACGATGTGGCGCGGACCATCGGCGCGTCTTCGCTGGAGCTACCCGGCGGCTCGGTCAAGACCGACTCGGGCGAGGTGCTGGTGCGGGTGGCCGACCGCAAGCGCGATGGCGCGGCCCTGGGTGATGTGGTCGTGCGATCCGATCCGTCCGGTGGCCTGGTCCGGCTTCGTGACATCGCGACCATCACCGATGGCTTCGCGGACGTGGATCAGGCCCGCTATTTCGACGGCCAGCGCGCGGTGAGCTTGACGGCCTACCGTGTGGGCGACCAGACCCCCCAGGGCGTGGCCGCGGTGGTGCGGGACCACGCCGATGCCCTGTCCAGCAGCCTGCCGAACAGCGTTCACGCCCAGATCTGGAATGACGACAGCGTGCTGCTGGAGGGGCGGATCCACCTGCTCCTCAGCAACGCGCGCTTCGGCCTGGTCCTGGTGGTGGGGATCCTAGCGCTGTTCATGAACCTCCGCCTGGCCTTCTGGGTGGCCCTGGGTATCCCGGTCAGTTTCCTGGGGGCGCTCGGGCTACTGCCGGGCCTGGACATCAGCATCAATATGATCAGCCTCTTCGCGCTGATCGTGACCCTGGGCATGGTGGTGGATGACGCCATCGTCGTCGGTGAGAACGTGTTCGAAAAGGTCCAGGGCGGCATGGACCAGCTCCAGGCATCCATCGAGGGCGCCCGCGAGATGGCGATACCCGTGACCTTCGCGGTGCTGACCACCCTGGCCGCCTTTCTGCCCTTGATGTTCGTGCCGGGCGTGTTTGGCAAGATCTTCTCCATCATGCCGGTGATCGTCAGCCTGGTGCTGTTGTGGTCCCTGGCAGAGAGCTTCTTCATCCTGCCGGCCCACCTCGCCCACGGACCGATCACTTGGACCGGCGGGATCTTTCGGCCCTTCAACCGGGTCCAGGAGCGCTTCGGGATCTTCTTTTTGTGGTTCACCGAGCACCTCTACAGTCCCACCCTGGAGTGGGCGATCCGTTTTCGTTATGTCGTCATGGCGACGGCCCTGGCACTGTTTCTGATGACGCTCGGGCTGGTCGGTGGCGGCGTGGTGCCCTTCAGCTTCTTTCCGAAGATCGAGGGTGATGTCATCTCAGTCTCGGCGCGCCTTCCCTACGGTGTGCCGGTTGCTCGCACCGAGG
>JAADHA010000693.1 GCA_013152105.1 Oligoflexia bacterium
GGTCGACGTGCCGGTGGTGCCTGTGGGCGTCGTTGTGCCGGTGTCGGTGGTGGTCAGGCCGGTGTCATCACCCGTGTTGGAGGGCTTGTTCTTGCAGGCCATCGTGGCGAGCAGGGGAATCAAGAAGATGGCGAGAGGGGTGCGGGACATCGGTTCCTCCGAGGGGCGGTAAGGCGTGCCTGCTGCGGGCAGGGGCCCAGTGAAGCACATGCTTCGCCGGTCCGCGATAGTCCGGCTCCCTGCCCACGAGGACTTCCTGCCTGGAGGCGAGATGCACAGCGAACCACATGGCCAACCGCGGCATGACCCGAAGATCGATGAGGCAAATGCCCACGCTGCCTTGATCGAGCGCCTGGAGCGGACCGACGCAGAAGCGCTGCTCGGCGGCGGAGAGACCGCGATCCAGCGCCAGCACAAGCGGGGCAAGCTGACCGCGCGTGAGCGAGTCGATGTCCTGCTGGACCCTGGGACTTTTCGCGAGTTGGACCGCTTCGTCACCCATGACTGCACCGACTTTGGAATGGCAGACAAGCAGGTCTTCGGCGATGGCGTCATCACCGGCTACGGCCGCATCGACGGCCGCCTGGTGTACCTCTTTGCTCAGGACTTCACGGTCTTTGGCGGGTCTCTGTCGGCGGCCTACGCGCGCAAGGTCTGCAAGGTCATGGATCTGGCCGTCAACAATGGCGCGCCCTTCATTGGGCTCAACGACAGCGGCGGCGCCCGCATCCAGGAAGGCGTGGCCAGCCTGGGCGGCTACGCGGACATCTTCCTGAGAAACACGCTGGCCAGCGGCGTGGTACCGCAGCTCTCGGCCATCATGGGGCCCTGCGCCGGGGGGGCAGTCTACAGCCCCGCGATCACCGACTTCATCGCCATGGTCCAGGGTACCGGTTTCATGTTCGTGACCGGGCCCGATGTCATCAAGACCGTGACCCACCAGGACGTGACCCAGGAAGCGCTGGGCGGCGCCTCGGCCCACACCGCGGTCAGTGGCGTGGCGCACTTCAGCGTTCCCGACGAGCTGGCCTGCCTGGCCCTGCTCCGCGAGCTGCTCGGCTACATGCCCGACAACAACCTCTCCCAGGCACCGCGGCGCGAGACCACCGACCCGGTCGACCGGCTGTGCCCCGACCTCGACCAGATCGTCCCGAGCAACCCCAACCGGCCCTACGACGTAAAGGATGTCATCACCGCGGTGGCAGATGATTCGCGCTTCTTGGAAGTCCAAGCCGACTACGCCGCCAATCTGGTCGTGGGTTTCTGCCGCTTGGGCGGCCGCAGCGTCGGCGTCGTGGCCAACCAGCCCGCCCACCTGGCGGGGGTGCTCGATGTCAACAGCAGCCTGAAGGGGGCGCGCTTCGTCCGCTTCTGCGACGCCTTCAATATTCCGCTGTGGGTCATCGAGGACGTGCCGGGCTTCCTGCCGGGCGTGAACCAGGAACACGGGGGCATCATCAAGCACGGTGCCAAGCTGCTCTACGCCTTTTGCGAGGCGACCGTGCCCAAGGTCACCCTCATCACCCGCAAGGCCTACGGCGGCGCCTACTGCGTGATGAACAGCAAGCACATCCGCGCCGACCTCAACTTCGCCTGGCCGACCGCCGAGATCGCCGTCATGGGCCCCGACGGTGCCGTCAACATCATCTTCCGCCGCGAGCTGGCCAAGGCCCAGGACCCGATCAGCAAAAAGGCCGAGCTGGTCGCGGACTACCGCGAGAAATTCGCCAACCCCTATCGCGCCGCGCAGCTTGGTTTCATTGACGAAATCCTGGTGCCGCGGACCACCCGTGCGCGCCTCATCGAAGCCTTCGACAGCCTGCAAGGCAAACGCTCGCGGAACCCGCCCAAGAAGCACGGGAACATCCCGCTGTAGGCTGTGCTCCTCGCTCCTCGCTCCTCGCCCCTCGCCCCTCGCCCCTCGCTCCTCGCCGAACGGACCGCCGTGCCATCCCCTGTCACCGTGCCATCCCCCTTCGCCCCATGGTCGCGGGTGGGGACGGCCGCGTCGGTCATGGTGAGTGTCGTGCTGGCCGGTGCCTTGGGCTACCACTTCTTGGGTGCGGGGCGCTGGCCGGCGACCGAGTGCCTGTACATGGCGGTCATCACCATCTCGACCGTGGGCTACGCCGAGGTCTTGTCCGACCTGCAGTTCGTGCCCTACGCCCGGCTGTGGACCTCGGTCCTGATCGTGCTGGGCAGCGGGTCGATGCTCTACTTTGCCTCCTCGCTCACCGCCCTCATCGTCGAGGGTGACGTAGGAGGCGCGATGCGGAGGCGACGCATGCAGCGCAAGATCGACGGCCTGTCGGGCCACATCATCCTCTGCGGGGCCGGGAGCACCGGCCGCTATGTCCTGGAGGGGCTGGAGCATGGGATCAAGCCCCTGGTCGTGGTGGACTTGAGCCAGGTCCACCTGGCGATCTGCAGCCGGGCCTACGGCAGCAGCCTGTTCGTGGTCCAGGGGGACGCGACCGAGGACGAGACCCTGCTCCAGGCGGGTATCGAGCGCGCGGACGGCATCGTCCTGGCCCTGACCGAGGACCGCGACAATGTGTACGCGACCGTCACCGCTCGCTCCATCAACCCGCGGATCCGGATCGTCGCCAAGGCGGTGACGCTCGGGGCCGAGGGCAAGCTGCGACGGGCGGGTGCGGACGAGGTCGTCTCTCCTGCCAAGCTGGGTGGGCAGCGTCTGGCGGCACAGCTCGTCCGCCCCTCGGTCATGGACTTCTTCAGCCGGGTCGTGCTGGGCGACGATGGTGGGGTGGGCCTGGACCAGGTCGATGTGCCCCACCGGGGTCCCCTGGTCGGGCGCAGCCTGGGCGAGCTGCGGCTGCGAGAGAAGGTGGACGTGTTGGTGGTGGGGGTGCGACCCCCCGATGGCGAGTGGGTGGCGCGACCCGGCTCCGAGACGCGGCTGGTGGGCGGGTCCCGGCTGGTGGTGATCGGTGAGCCGGGGCAGGTGACGCGCTTTCGACGGCTCTTGGAGCATGGCGAAGACGGTCGGGGGCTGTAGATCAGCCAGTCGGAGCCAAGACACCGTCCCAGTCGCCGTCGCCCATCTCGACGCCGCCACCGGGGAAGTACTGGGACCAGCGCTCATCGACCAGGGCCCGGGTGTCGGGGTCGCAGAACAGCTCGGCCGGGTAGCTGGCCTTCATGCGCGCGTCGATGAAGACCGTGCCGTGGTGGACGACCAGGTTGTGGACCAGGGCCGTGTGCGAGTGGATGTCGGCGGCCGGTTCGAAGCGGGTGAAGACCGTCCACAGGAAGCGAGCCTGTTCGGCGCAGGCCCGTGGCGCGTCGTCGAGCAGGACGACCAGGGGCCAGTCGGGGAAGGCGTCCAGCAGGCGCTGGGCCAGGTCGGGTTGGTCGGCGTGGGTCGGCGCGGAGAGGGCCAGGCAACCGGGGCAGAAGGCCACGGCATGGCGGATGCCCTGGGGCAAGCTGCCTGAGAATTCCTGGGGCAGATCCCGCCACGCATCGCCCACACCCAGCAACACGCCTCGGCTGCCGCGATTGACCTGGGGACCGGTGTAGTCCAGCGTGTCCAGGCACAGGCTGCCGATGATGGTGAGGTCGGTCTCGGGGTGGAAGCGGGCCAGGGCATGGGTCAGCAGCGCGCGGAAGTCGCGCAGATCCTGGGGCTGGTCGACCACGATCAGGAACTTGGTGAGCGAGAGCTGGCCCTCGCCCAGGATGCGGAAGGCGTGCTGCATGGCCTCGCGACCGTAGCGTTCCTGGACGACGGCGGCCCCCAGGCTATGAAAGCCGGTCTCGCCGTAGCTCCACAGGTCTTGTACGCCGGGCATCACGACCGGGAAGAGCGGCGAGAGGAGTTGTTGCAGGTACTCGCCGATCCAGTAGTCCTCTTGTCGGGGCTTGGCGACGATGGTGGCCGGCCAGATCGCGTCGCGCCGCCGGCAGACCTTGTGGACCTGGATGATGGGGTAGTCGTGCTGGAGGCTGTAGTAGCCGTAGTGATCGCCGAAGGGACCCTCGGGTCGCCGGACGTGGGGCGGGACCTGGCCGACCAGGGCCAGCTCGGCCCTGGCGATGAGCGGATGGGGACCCACCGGGTTGTCGACTCGGTCGATCTTCTCGCCCAGCAGCAGGCTGGCCAGCAGCAGCTCGGGCACGTCCTCGGGCAGGGGCGCGATGGCCGACAGGATCAAGGCCGGGGGGCCGCCGACGAAGACCGTGATCGGCAGGGCCTGGCCCCGCTGCTCGGCGAAGTGGTGATGGAAGCCGCCGCCCTTGCCGATCTGCCAGTGGATGCCGGTGGTGGTCTCGTCGTGGCGCTGGACCCGGTACATGCCCAGGTTGTGGGTGTGGTGATCGGGGTGCTCGGTGTAGACCAGGGGCAGGGTGATGAAGGCGCCGCCGTCGTCCTTGTGGCAGTGCAGCAGGGGCAGGCGGGACAGGGCGGGGTCTTCGATGACCTGGGTGATGGGCCCGTGGGCGCGCCGCTTCATGCCCAGCTTCAGCCCCTGGCCGAGCAGGTCCCGCCGTGCCCAGAGCTTGCCCAGGGTTGGCGGTAGCAGATCTTGGGGCAGGCGCGCGACCCGCTCGACGAATTCGAGGGGGCGCGTTCCGAAGGCGCGCTCCACGCGGCGGCGGCTGCCGAACAGGTTGGTCACCACCGGCAGGTCGCTGCCCTTGACCTTCTTGAAGAGCAGCGCGGGGCCGATGACCCGCTTGTGGACCTCGGCCAGCTCCAGATAGGGGTCGACGGGTGTGTCGACCTCTACGATGTCGCCGTCCTGGCGCAGCAGTTCGATGAATGCGCGCAGGTCGGACACCGGCTGCCCCGGCTTGGGTGCGGACACAATGCCTCCACTCGACCCGCCAGGGCTATCGCGTCTGCCCACCAGACCCAGGCAGGCTTCACGCCTTGACTACGATGGCGGCGTGACCTCTGCCTGCCCCTCGCGCTTGTGCTTGCCGCTGCTCTTGCCGCTGCTTTTGCCGCTGTCGGGCGCGCCGGCGCGTGCGGGCGAGGGTCTGCCGGCCGGCATCCACGAGACCTGGGATGGGCGGGCTCCGCCGGTGGTGGGGCAGGGGAACGCTGCCCTGACCGTGGTCGTGCGAGGCGCGCGCACCGACATCCCCGTGACCGCCGCCATTGGAGATCGGCGGGGAGAGCTTGAACACCTGGGCCTGTCGGTGTTCGCCTTGACCCTGCGCGGCGTACCGGCTGAGGGCGAGCTGCGGGTCGAGGTGGGTGAGCAATTGGCCTGGCGAGGGACGGTGCGATCTCGGATCGACCCCGCGCCCGGCGAGGGTGCGGTGGTCCTGCTCAACACCCACGGTCGCCGCCTGGAGCGCTTGCCGGCGGCCATGGAAGATCCGGCAGCGCCACCCTCACGATCCTGGCTGCTGCCCGCCGCCTGGCTGAGCCTGTGTGGACTGGCGCTGACCTGGGCCCGACGGGCATCGGTGTGAGCCGACACCTCGCCGTCCTGGCCTTCTTTGTGCTGGTGGCCGCCGCGTGGTCCTGGCCGGCACCCCTGCTGGACCCGCGGCAGCTACCGGTGCGGCACTTCGACCTGTGGCCAGTCCTGTGGCTGTTGGATCGCGCTCCCCACATCGGCTGGGACCTGGTCCACGACGCCAGCGCATGGCCCCAGGGCGAGACCCTGGTGCGGCTGGATAGCTGGATCCTGCTGGGCATGGGCTGGGCGCTGCGCCCGTGGCTCTCGGCGACCACCATCGCCTGCTTGATCGTCTGGCTCGGCCCGGCTTTGTCGGCCTTCGCCGCCGAGCGTGCCGCGTCCGCCCTGGGTGCGCAGCGCCCCTGGACC
>JAADHA010000141.1 GCA_013152105.1 Oligoflexia bacterium
GTTTACTGCTCAGTGGCGCGACGCTGCTGGCTGGCCACTTGCAGCGTGGCGACGCTGGCCAGGCTGATTCCGCGAGCACCGGGCTGTCCGACAAGGGACCGCAGCCACACCTGCCAGATTGGCCGGGCAATCAGGAAGATGGTCGCAAAGACCGCGGTCGCGAGCAGCGCCTGCTGGTGGCCATAGACCAGGGTGATGACCCCGGCGATGCAGCCGATCAACGACATCCAGCGAACGGTCAACAGACCCCAGAGCGCCAGCCGAACGCGCCGACGCGTGTGGGCGAGGGCCCGGTCGGTTCCCGGATCGCACCGTGCGGCCCGAAGCAAGAGCTGACGCCCCACGCCGATGCGACGCTGGCGCAGGGCGACGAGGGCCTGCAAGAGCAACACGGCGTGGGCATCACCTTCCAAGGCATGCGCTCGGGTCAGCGCGTCGCTCGCGGCGTCGACCTGGCCACGGCGCAGGCGGGCGACCGCGAGGTGCCATGCGAGCGCCGGGTCTTGGGGGAAGTAGCGGGAGCCCATCTCGGCAGCCAAGGACGCGGCTTCGAATTGTCCGATCTGATCGGCGACCACGGCGGCACCGATGTAGGCCGTGCGGCGGTAGTGGTCACGCTCGTAGAGCCGCTCGAAGGCACGCAAGGCACCCTGGGCATCGCCACGGCGCAGGCGCGCCATCGCGTCATCCTGCTGCGCCGCCGCTGGCACCACGTCGTCGTTCCAGCCACGCTCAGTCCGATGCTCCACTCGCTCAGCCAGCATCGCAGCCGCCTCGCAAGAACCGCTCAGCACCAGGCCAAAGTCCGCAGTGTGGTGAAAGGCGACCAGCGCTTCGACGCCCTGACCGCATCGCCGCACCTGCTGCAAGAGCTTCACCTGGGCAAAGAAAGCGTCGCGTGAAATGCAGTCGCCATCGTCCTCGAAGGTGTAGAGGTAGAGGATGACAGCGGGCATCCCATCGCCAACGCGCACGCCGAAGATCTGACAAGGATCCACCGTATCCAAGAGCCCGACCTCGACCCCTTCCAGGTCCCCTCCCCGATCCAGACAGCGCCGAAGAAAGGCGGTGACCTCGCCCGCCAGTCCCGGAATCCTGCCCAGGCCCTGGCTTCGGCGCAGCGCATCTCCGCCGTAGCGCTCCAGGTACGACCGCCGCAACTGCCCGATGCGCCGCTGGCAGTGCTCGGCCTCGGCCTGTGCCAGCTCGGCGTCACCGTAGCGACTGGGCGCCGACGCAACCCGGCGCTGGTACAGCCGAATGCTGTCTTCAAAGCTGTATCGCCGCACGACGCCATCCCGTCCCACGATCTCTACGGGGAACTCGACCACCTGGGAATAGTCCTTGCGGTGGTAGCGACGGAGCTTGCGGGTCTTGTCCATGGCGCCTGTTGCGTCGGGATGGATGGACAATATCACCGCCCGAGGCCGGGCCACAAGCTCAGCATCGCCACCAACCCTCAGCGAGACAGACTTCGACAGGAGATTAAGGGGGGGTGAAGGCAATAGGAGGGCGCGGCTCACGTAGTCCCCGTGGACGCACAAGCAGGTCGTGCCTCCCGGCCGGGTCGCCCCGGATCCTCCACCCCCCGAGACATGACGGAGATGGCCGCACCCGCGTTGCGACTTCACGATGCCCAGAACGACGAAGCCCGCTGGATCGACGCCGCACGCGACGGTGATCCCCAGGCCGTGGCGTGGCTGGCCGAACGCTACACCCACACGGTCTACCGCTTCGCCCTGCGCATGATGCGCAACGAACAGGACGCCCACGACGCCGCGCAAGAAACCATGGTCAAGGTCTTGCGCAACTTGCAGCGCTACGACAAGCGCTGGCGTTTCCAGACCTGGGTGCTCAGCATCGCCCGCAACACCTGCATCGACGAGTTCCGCCGCCGCAAGCGCAAGTCCTACAAGGAAGCGCCCGATATCGCCGACGACTCTCCTGGCCCGATGGAGCTGACATCCCGCCGAGAACGCGCTTCTTCGCTGCACACGGCCATGGGCGATATCCCCCCGATGTACCGCGAAGTCCTGGTGCTCTACCACTTTGAACACCTCAAGTATCGCGAGATCGCGGACCTGCTGGATCTCCCGATCGGCACCGTGATGAACCGGATCTTCCGGGCGCGCAAAAAGCTGCGTACCGCCTACCAGGTGGTCACGGGCGACGCCGCCCCCGCAGGAGCGACCTGATGCCCTGGTTGCATGTCCCTGACGCGCTGCTGGCCAGCTTCGTCCGCGGCACCCTGCCTGATGACGAAGCGTCGAGTGTGGCCCTGCACATCGATGACTGCGGGGCCTGTCAGGCCCGCGCCACCAGCGCCGACCCGCTGTCCCAGGCCTTCGCCTCGGTGGACGAACCCGCCCTGCCGACAGAGCTGATCACGGGGGTCCTGGCACGCGTTGAAACCGGCGGTCCACGGTTGGGTGCCGCCGTGCCCGCCGCTGGCGTGGGACTCGCAGCAGCCGCTGCCTTGGTCCTGCTCCTGGTCGGTGATCCCTCCAGCCTGCTCTCGGGCCTTGGCGCCCTGATCCGTGCCGCCGAAGCGATCCTTCGCGCGGTCGATGTCCCCCTCGCGCTGATCACCCCGGTGTGGTTCGCCGCCGCGGCCCTGAGCCTGGCGGGTGCGGCCATCACCACGCGCCGAATGGAAGGACGGGAGACGCTGTGGCGCTGAACGCTGTCGCCCTGGGGCTGCTCGTCGGCCTTGCGACAGCTTCGGCCGCCGACCAGCCCGACCGCGTGGCCGATCTGGAGCTGCGCCTGAGCCAGCTCGAGGAGCGGGCCCAAGCCCAGGACTCAGAAGCGCTTCCGTCGGTGTCGGGCCGAGGCGGCGTGGTCATCCCCATGCACGAGATCGTCCGCGACGCGGTGGGACTGGGTGGACCGGTCGATGTCGCGGGGATCGTGCGCGGGACCGCGCTGGGACTCGGTTCCGATGTGCTGGTGCGTCCTGGTGGTTCGATCGAGGGCGACGCCGTCTCGCTGGGCGGCGATGTGCTGGTCGAACCCGGCGGCACGCTCAATGGCCGCGCGCTGACCCTTCGACCGAAGGACGGGGCCGAGGCCATGCTCGCCGTACCGGGCAGCGACGGCTGGCACAGCCTGGTGCGCTCGCTGGGACGACGGCTGGCGGCCCTGCTGGCCTTCATGTCCGCGGGCACGCTGGCGCTGTCCGTCTGGCCCGAACAGGTGGACGAGATCTCCGCGCGTCTGGGCGACCGCCCCTTCTGGTATGGCATGGCCGGAGCAGCCCTGACCGCCGGCCTCTGTGTCGGCGCGACAGTCATGGCGATGACCGTCATCGGCCTGCCCGTGGCGGTCCTGTTCCTGGTCGTGCTGGGGCTGGCCTGGCTGATGGGTCTGGTCGCCGTGTGCCGCACGGCATCGCGACGCCTGGGACTGACCGCCAAGCACAGCGACGCCGTCGCCTGGCTGGGCGGCGCCGCGCTGTTCTCGCTGATGGCGATGGTCCCGATCTTTGGCACGATCGTCGCGCTGCTCCTGGGCTTCCCAGCCGTCGGCGCCGCGGTAGTTTCGGGCCTCTCGCGACAACCGCCCATCCGGCAGTGGTAGGATCGGGACTGATCGGCCGACTCGGATGGGTGCGGCTTCTTTCGTGAACTTCATGATCGGGCCCTCAAGCGGCTCGGCGTAGATGGGGGAGTTCAGCGTCAGCAAAGCGTGAGAGGTGGTTTCGCCGCAGCTCGCGTTGACGATGGAGGTCCCAGTACGCGTCAAGGTCTCCGGAGTTCTTCAGGGCACGGAGGCGGAGCACGGCTTGTGCACCTTTGAGTCCCCAGCGCGCGGCAGTGATCCCCATGCGATCCCCATGCGATCCCCATGCGATCCCCATGCGATCCGCAACGAGGTGTCGGTACGCGGCCTCGATAACACCGGTGTCGATTGGCAACCCCTCGGCGAGGTACTCGTAGCGCAGCATGGACTTCTTGTTGAGCAGGGTGTCGGCACAGGGTTCGACCGCCTTGCGTGTGCTTGCAGGAATGTCGCGCCGGGTCGCGCTGCGCCGCATGCCCGCCACGACTTGGCTCGCTTGACCTTGCAGGACTCGACGAGCCCGCTGCCGAACCCACTTCTCAGCCTTGGGATCGCCCTTGTCGAAGAAGGCCCAGGCGGCCTTCCACAGGTACTCGAGGACGTGGATGAAGTCGACCAGGTAGACCCACGTTCGCTTCAGCCATGGGTCTCGGGCCCGCGCCTCCTTGAATGCCTCAGCGACGACGGCCTTCAACGGCTTGTCCACGCTGGCCCACACTCGCTTGTTGTAGGGCTTGGGACGCCGCGGCGCCTCAACCGGGGAAGCGTCGGGAGTGGCCTCGGCGGCGAGGATGTCGTCGACCGTTCGAGCTTGGACGACGAGCGCATCGTCTTCCGAAGAGTCGGCCTTTCCGACCAACTCTTCGACCTGTCGCTTGGGGATCGTGGTGCCCGTGTTCTCCGAGATCTTCTCAACCGCCACGGAAAAGGACACGTCGATAATTTCGCCCACGACCCGGCGTCGCAGGCCGAAGGGGTAGGACTCACCATGCATCGAGCAACTGCAGTGGACGAAGTGTGACGGTGTGACGGTGTGACGGTGTGACGGTGTGACGGTGTGACGGTGTGACGGTGTGACGGTGTGACGGTGTGACGGTGTGACGG
>JAADHA010000243.1 GCA_013152105.1 Oligoflexia bacterium
GTCGACGACACCGCGAGCCCGGTGGCCATGCTGCCCGTGCCGCCAAAGCCGCCCAGCGAGCGCACCAGACGACCGTTGGCGTCGAAGACACGGACGCGCTGGTTGACCCCGTCCAGGACGTAGACCCAGTCATCGGGGCCGATTGCTACGTCGGTGGGTGCCAACATCCCCGCCGTCATCGTAAACAGTGGCTTTACGCTGACTTTCGGAAGCGCAGCACCAGACGCGGTGGGTCCGGTAGCGGCGAGGGCCAGGGTAGCCGCAACGGCCACCACCGCGGCAAGCCGGCGACACACGAGTGACAGCCGCGCCCAAGGGGGCCGAGAGGATGAGGTCATGGCAGGATCACCGGTCATGGCAGCGCTGGCACAGCACCTGTGGCACGCGCAGGCGATTGTCTTCATCCGCACCGCGTGCCTCGGGAAGGTCCACGGGTATGACGCCGCGTTGGTGGGGGTTGTGGCAGGTGATGCAGGTGATCTTGCCGGTCTCGTCGCGTGGCAGAATCACGTGAAATTCCACCGCGATGTCATCGAGGCGAGCCGACATCTCGTCCGAGGGCACCCGCAGGTGGTTGACACCACCAGGATGCCGGGACTCCCGGTGGCAGCGCCAGCAGGTCCCAGTGATGTCGTCGACCAGAGCTACCGACTGCAACCCGTAGTTGGTACCGGGTATTCGGGTGTGGCAATACAGACACGTCTCTTCTATGTAGCGTCCGGCAGGATCCAACTGTTCATGGACGTTCAGACGCTGGTAGGATGTGGCCGGGTGACAAATATAGCATGGCTGCGAGCGAGATCCCTGCGACGGCAGCCGCAACCCCAGGGGGTCGTCCGATCCGTCGTCGGAGCAGAGTTGCTGGACCTCGTGACAGGTGTCGCAGGTGAGCTTTCCCTGGCTGAGCGGCAGCCACGAAGGGATCGCGTCGGCCAGGACTTTGCTGGGCTCGAGGTTGACCGGATGGTGGAACCACACGTCCTGGTCTTCGTGGCAGGCACACATCTGGGGGATGTCCACCACGCGGATGGGCTGGCCATGGCTGGCGTCCGCACAGCCGCTGCACTGCCCGTCTCCTGACTGAGCTCCGGGCCGAGCCCGCAGCCCGCCCGCGACAGCCGTCCCAGCACTCAAGCACAGGCACAGGCTACCAAAGGCCCAGCGGACGAGGCGCAGCCACGACGCTTCACGATGGCAACAGAGGGAGAGCATCGCCAATGCCTAATCCGTCCCGCATGCTGGCGAGGTCAGTCGCGCGACGATGTGTCCCGCGAGACCGGTCCTGACGCAGCGAGACATGTCCCCGCTCATGTTTCCGAGCCCGGTCACCGGACGGCCGTGCCCCTGCCTCGCCCGAATCCGTTAGTGCCATCGGCTCTGGAGGCAGCATGAACGCCATCGCCCTCATCGTAGCTCTCGCACTCAGCGCCCATGCCCAGCCTGACGCGCAGCCAGCGGACGGCCTGACGGCAGACGACCTGACTGAGCCGACCATCGTCTGGCCGCCTCCGCCCGCCCCGCCTCGAGTTGAGTTCCTGGGACAGATCGAGGACGCGGACTGGGCCCAGCCACCCAAGGGTCTGCGGCGCTTCTTCCGCACGATCCTGGGCGGAGGCAATGCTGCTACCGCCTTCGAGAAGCCCTATGGAGTCGCTAGAGATAGCCAGGGTCGCATCTTCGTGAGCGACACGGGCTGGCGCGCGGTACTGGTCTTCGACCAGGCAAACCAGAAGTTCTCGTGGATCGGCCAGAGCGGCAGCGGACAACTGGCGGGGCCCGCCGGCATGACCGTCGACAAGCGTGACCACCTCTATGTGGCCGACACCAAGCTCGAAGCCGTGTTCGAGTACGACCCAGACGGCAAGCTGGTCCAGGTCCTGGGCGGCGGCCTGCTCAAGCGACCCGCCGACATCGTCGTCGTGGAAGACCGCGGCGAGCTGTGGATCGCCGACACCGCCCTGCACTCCCTGATTGTCTTGGACAAGCAGGGCCAGCACCTGCGCACCATCGGCGAGCAAGGCTCGGGCGAAGGCCAGATGAAGTTCCCGTCAAACCTTGCCTTCGACCCGATCCGTCAGGAAATCTACGTCTCCGACACCATGAATATGCGGATCCAGGTCTTCGACCTCGACGGCAACTTCGTGCGTACCTGGGGCACCCAGGGCGACTGTCTGACCTGCTTTGCCCGCCCCAAGGGCATCGACGTCGACTCACAAGGCCACGTCTTCGTGGTCGACGCTATCTTCGCGAACGTCCGGATCTTCCAGCCGGACGGCACGCTGTTGCTGTACTTCTCTGACGGCGGCAACGAGCCCGGAAATCTGTGGCTGCCCTCGGATCTGGACATCGATGACAACGACGACATCGCCGTCGTGAGCCAGTACTCCTGGCGCGTCAATCTCTACCACTTCATAGCGGACGAGACGACGCGCCTGCCCAGTGTGGCCGCGGACACAGCGGACGACACAGCGGACGACACAGCCGACGACACAGCGGACGACACAGCCCTGGAGCCAGTTCAGCCAGCGGACACGCTTGAACAGTCCGGCGCCGCGCCAGCGACCCAGGCCACCGAGTAGCTCCAGCTTGCGCTTGCACAGCTTGGTGCGGAGCTGACCGCAGATGTAGACCACAGCTTGGTCCTATGTTCACGCCGAAGCTCTCACATATGTGGCCCGAGTGTGGAAGCAACGTGACAGAAATGTAACAACACGGTGACGGTCAGTCGTGTGATGGCTGTGCGTATCAGCAATGTGACAGCTCGGCGATAGCCAATGTGACATTGCTATGCGACACACGGCTGCGCCGTCCTTAACGGGCTTCGGTCATTGGTCCGGCCAGGGTGCGGCTCCAACAGCACAAACCAGGGATCTCGAAGAGCGGGGCATGATCGACCAGTAGTGGCTGGCGTTTAAGCGATTATCGGGGTAATCTATTGACGCGTCAATACACCACCTACCCCCGGAGGCCACCATGAGTGCTCGCGCTGACACCACTGAACCCCTGTTCGAGCCGGCGTTTGACGCCCTACACCACGTCGTGAGCCGACTGCGGTCAGCGGAGGTCTTGCGGATGGCTCACGACGATGTCGAGCGCTTGATCGAAGTCGAGGGGCGCGATGTGCTGCGTCTGCTCCTGCAAGGCTACCTCGACCAGCGCGCCCAGGGCGAGGTTGACCGGGCAGCGCCAACAGGTGCCGATGGCGTGACGCGGAAGTACGGGCAGTCCACGCAGCGCTCCCTGGCGACCGTGCTGGGAACGGTGCAGGTGAGTCGTCGCCGCTTCTTCGCCAAGGGCGTCAAGGGAGGGCTACATCCGCTGGATGCCGAACTGAACTTGCCTGGTGAGTCCTACTCCTTCGGCCTGCGACGCCGGGTCGTGGGCGAAATCATCGACGTCTCCTTTTCCGTGGCGGTTGAAAAGGTCTCCGAGAACACGGGCACCACGATTCCCAAGCGGCAGGTCGAAGAGTTGGGCGTTCGCGCCGCGCAGGACTTCGATGCTTTCTATGCCCACCAGCATGAGGAGCTGGCCGGAAAGGCCGAATCTTCGGAAGACGACGCGCTCGTCGTGCTCACCAGTGACGGCAAGGGGATCGTGATGAATTCCGATGCACTTCGGCCTGGAACCCGGAGAAAGGCGGAACAGGACAAGCACAAGCTCAAGACCCGGCTAAGTCCGGGCGAGAAGAGGAACCGCAAGCGAATGGCGGAGGTGGCCTCAGTCTATGAACTCGTCGTCCAAGCTCGAACCGTCGACGACATCCTCGCCGCCGAGGCCACGCCCGACGCCCCACTGGTTGAGGCGCCGCGGCGTCCCAAGCCCCACAATAAGCGGGTGTGGGCCAGTGTGGACAAGCCGTTGAAGGCCGTCGTCGCTGAGGCCTTCGAGGAGGCGCTGGCCCGCGACCCATGGCTGAAGCGAACGTGGGTCTACCTGGTCGATGGCAACAGGGAACAGATCAAGATCGCCCGTGCGCTGGCCAAGAGCTACGGCATTGAAATCGTCATCGTCGTCGACTTCATTCACGTCCTCGAGTACCTATGGAAGGCCGCTTGGGCCTTCTTCGACAAGGGCGATCCCAAGGCTGAGAAGTGGGTTCGGCAACGGGCTCGCCGAGTCCTGCAAGGTCAGGCGAGCCAAGTCGCGGCGGGCATGCGGCGCAGCGCGACCCTGCGCGACATTCCTGCAAGCACACGCAAGGCCGTCGATGCCTGTGCCGACTACCTGCTCAACAAGTACCTGCTCAACAAGAAGTCCATGCTGCACTACGACGAGTATCTCGCCAAGGGCATGCCAATCGCTACCGGAGTTATCGAGGGTGCGTGTCGACACCTCGTTGCGAATCGGATGGGGATCACTGGCGCGCGCTGGGGACTCAAAGGTGCGGAAGCCGTGCTCCGGCTCCGCGCCCTGAAGAGTTCTGGACACCTTGACGCGTACTGGGACTTCCATCGTCAACGCGAACTGCAGCGAAACCACCTGTCACGCTTTGCTGATGCCGAGTTCCCCCATCTACGCCGAGCAGCTTGATGGCCCGATCATGGAGTTCACGAAAGGAGCCGCACCCAAAGGTGGCGCCCAGGCGCTCCTGTCGCGTCTTCACGATGACGGTGACTGGCTGGCTGTCGAAGTCGTAGCTGTAGGTCTGGGTCGGGTGGC
>JAADHA010000161.1:0-898 GCA_013152105.1 Oligoflexia bacterium
GGTCGGGCGCGACCAGGCACAACTGCCAGCGCAGCCCGGCGACCACCAGGGCACCGGCGATCACCATGCCGAGATCTCGTGCCTGCACCGCCAGAGCCTGCCACGTGGGGCTCTCCCAGGCTACCAATCTCGCGGATGGCCTTCCTGAACCCCCGGAGCCCAGCGTGCGCGACGGTCCCCTCCGCACCCTCGTCAAGGCAATCGCTCGCTGGGTCTGGGCGACGGAGCTGAAGCTGCGCCGTGCAGCACATCGCCTACGCGAGCGTCCTGCCTGGGAGCTGGGCGGGGCCTGCCAGGGCTGTGCCTGCTGCTGCGAGGCGCCCGCCATCCGGGTCGGCCCGGCGATGTTCTATCTGCCCCTGCTGCGCCGCCCCTTCGCCTGGTGGCAACGGGTGGTCAACGGCTTCAACCTGGTCGAGGCCGACCCCGAGACCCTCAGCCTGGTCTTCCGCTGTACGCACTTCGATTGGAAGACCCGCCGCTGCGACAGCTACCACAGCCGGCCGGCAATCTGCCGCGACTACCCTCGAACACTGCTAGGTCAGCCCTGGCCCGAGCTGTTCGATGGCTGTGGCTTCCGCGTCCTGGCCACCGACCGGGCACGACAGATCGCCATCCTGGAGGAACAGGATCTGCCCCCCCAGACCCTGGCCGAACTAAAGGATCGGATGCGGCTCTTGTGACCGCCATTCCTGACATCTCAAAGACGCATCAATGGCCTCTTCGCATCGAAAGAAAATATTGACACGTCAATACCATACATTCAAATATGGGATTGAGAGAGGACACATAGTGCCGCTGCTCGCAAGTCCTTGACCACTCCAATGTCGACTGTTGATCTGGGCCGACGGACCTCCGAGCAGCGGCACTAGCCCCTTGCTAGAGGGGGGCTCGCGCC
>JAADHA010000161.1:905-5558 GCA_013152105.1 Oligoflexia bacterium
GCGCCTGCGGCGCACCCCCGCGGCGGTCGCTGCGCGCCCGCAGTGCACGCGCAACACGGTGTCGTGGGGTGGTCAGGAACTTCCGAGCGCGTGCGCTAGTCTGCCCCGGAGTCCTCTGTACCTGCCTCTGCCTTTGCCTCTCGTCCGCGAGGTGAACGCTCGCCATCGCGGGCATGCACCTGCCGCCGTACCGGCTGGGTCAAGCAGCTCGCCCGCGTCTCGCACGCTGCGCTCGGCGCGGACGAAGGCAATTTCCGGTCGGCGGATTCCAAGAGTTCGCGGGCGGGGCGACCGCGCTCCCAGTCTGCCGTTCTGTTGCCAGTGCGGGTGTCGAGAGTCCGTGGGCACTCGTGGAGCCTCAGTCGAGACGGTCAGCCGCCCACCGGGGAAAAGTGCAGCGGATACGCAAAGGTGAAGCCGTCGGGCATGTCGTGGGCCGGAAAGGCGACATAGCGCAGGGTGTCCCGGACACAGCCCAGCATGCCGACGGGCAGGCCACCACCGTCCATGATCCGAATGTCGCTGACCCGGCCGTCGCAGCCCACGGTCAGCTCCAGGTTGGCGGTGCCGTCGACGCCGCCGTCCGGCACGCAGCGCCCGAGCTTGGGCAGAAAGGCGTCCATGGATGCCTTGGTCTGCCGGTAGCTCAGCCCAGCCGAGGCGGCGAAGGCGAGATCATCCGAACCGAGCGCCGCGTCGTCGGGACCGGCAAGGCATGGCTGAGCGGCAGGAAGCTGGAGCGGCTGCAGACCGCCAGCACCAGCGCCAGCACCAGCCAGCCCGGTAGCCCCTGCCCCGCCACCTGCCCCGCGCCGCCGCCTGCCCGCCCTCGAGTGCCCACCAGCGGACAGACCCGGGTCCGCTCCCGCGGGGTAGATCAGCAAGTCCTGGCCGACCTCGATGGTGTCCGTCGAGAGATCGTTCCAGCCTTGCAGAGCAGCCACGTCTACACCGTGGTCCTTGGCGATCTGCCACAAGGTGTCGCCCGGCTCGACCACATAGTGCTCGGCCTGGGGTCCGGGCTGCGGCCTCAAGAAGGTGAACCACACGCCCACCCCGACGATGACGCCCACCAAGACAGCGAGCACCAGCCCCCAGTCCATGTTGCGCCAGCGCGATCCCGAGCCACCCGAGCCACCCGAGCCACCCGAGCCAGCGCGTGGCGGCGCTGCCAGGACTTCGGACTCGCTGGACTCGCCGTCCAGGCCCGTGACCCAGACCTTGTCCGACTCAGACATCCACGTCTTCCTCTTCCGCCGCTCGCGACTGCTCGGCGAGCTGGACCTGTAGCACCTCATCGAGGCCGGCGATGTCCAGGGGCTTCGGGATCCAGTGCACATCGGGCTGGGACAGGAACCTCTCCAGGTCCACATTGAGCGTCCCACCCGTCATGAACAGGATCCGCGGCTTCAGCCGAGGCCAGCGCCGGGCGACCGCGTCCCGAAGATCCCAACCGGTCTGCTGGGGCATCAGCAGGTCCGACAGGATGAGGTCCACGACCGGCTCCTCGTCCAGCACGGCCAGCGCATCAGCCACCGAGTGCGTGCCGATGCAACGCCAGCGCCCCTTCAGGACCCGGCAGATCGCGGTGACGATGGCGACCTCGTCATCCACAACGACCAGCACGGGCAGGTCCTCGATCGCTCGCGGTGGCGTGCTCTGCCTGTGGTCCAGCGAGAACTGGGCCGAGGACTGGGCCGAGGACTGGGCCGAGGACTGGGCCAGTGGCTCGACCGGGTCTGCCCTCTGCGGGGCCCGCGGCAGCCACACTCGAAAGGTGCTCCCCTTGCCCACGGTGCTGTCCACGTCGATGTGCCCACCATGGGCCTGGACTATCTGCTGGCAGATGGCGAGCCCCAGGCCCGTCCCCTTGCCGACTGGCTTGGTCGTGTGGAAGGGCTCGAAGATCTGGGGCAAGGTCTCAACAGGAATGCCGCAGCCGTTGTCCGAGACCGACACGGTGATACCCCGCGCATCGACGTCCGCGCTGACCTGTACCTGGTGCTGCGCCACATCCCCGTAGTCAAAGGCCTGGGCGGCGTTGGCCAGCAGGTTGAGGAAGACCTGCCCCAGCCTGCCGCTGTCACCAAGCACTGGCGGCAGCGCGGGAAGGTCGAGGATCAGCCGAGCCCGGTTGCGAAGCTCGTGGGTCGCGAGCCGGGCGGCCGACTCCAGCACTGGTACCAGGTCCAGGGCCTGCGATGACTCGGACCGCTGCCGCGAGACCAGCGACAAGTCCCGCACCACCGAAGCCACGCGCTCTCCACCGACACAGGCGTCATCGAGGGCCTGTCTCATCGAGGAGAGGCTGTCGAGCAAGGTCGAAGCATCCAGGTCCCGACCCCGGTGGCTGAGATCCTCAAGGTCCCGGCGGAGGAGGTAGAGGTTGCCCAGCACAAAGGTGAGCGGGTTGTTGATCTCGTGGCATACCCCGGCCGCCAGGGTACCCACCGCGGCCATGCGGTCCACCTGCATGAAGTGGGCCTCGACCTGCAAGCGCTGGGTCATGTCCCGCGCAATGGCGACCACCGCGGGTAGCCCTTCAAAGCGCGCCGCCAAGCCCATCACCTCGACGACCAGCGGGCTCCCATCGCGTCTGAGGAAGCGTACCCGGATCAGCGGGGTGGGCTCGGCCACACTGATCCGCTCGACCCTGTCCCTCACAACCTCTCGATTATCTGGATGCACGAATTCCAGGACCGTGCGCCCCACCATCTGGTCTGGCCGGTCGTAGCCAAGGGCTGTCACCGCCGCCTGGTTCACGTAGATCAGGCGGCCGTCGCGGTGAATGACGATGATCTCGGGCGAGTTCTCGACCAACTGGCGAAAATCGCGGATACCTTCCAAATTGAGCTGCACTTGGGCGTCCAACAGGCCAGCGTGCTCGAACGCGCCTCGGGCGAACAAGGCCACGGCAAAGATGAGGAAGACGTACTGCATGAAGAACATGGGGGGCAAGGGCACCAGGCCCAGGGCGATGGCGCTGTCCAGCACCCCCACCGTGACCCAGAGCAGGATCGCCGCGGAGAACCACGCCGCGTTGGCATCGCCCCGGGCACGGTGGCGCCACATCCAGACCGCTACCAGGGCCGGCATGCCCACGCAGTAGGCGAAGAAAACACCGCTGAGAGGGCCCATCTCTGGCAGTGCCAAGGGCTTGGACAGCAAGCTCAGCGCTGTGCTCTGCACATGGTAGCCCAGGACCCAAGGGGTCGCGATGAGCATGATCCCCCACGCCACGTCGACGAGCACCTGCACCCGCGTCCACCGCGGCAGAGGCACCCCGGTGGTCTGTGAGGCGAAGGAGGGGGTCACCGCCACCAGCGCGACCAGGCCCAGGTAGCTGCCTTCGGTGAACACCCGAGCCAGCGACGGCGCGTCAAGCTGGTAGTTAAGCCCCGACCCCAGCGCATAGACCGCCACGGCCAGCGACATGACCGCGGACGCGCCGTAGGGCCCGGCGTGACGCCTCGACATCCACCACTGGTACACGCCCATGGCGCAGGACAGCACGCAGATTACCAAGTCGCCAGCCGCCAGCAATTCGATCTTCAACGAGTACTCCCAGCACGAAATGCTGTTCCACAAAGATGCCAGCGTCAAGCCTTCGAGCAGATCAAGCGCGCAAAGATGCAAACGGCGACACGCCCGGCCTCGGTCGGGTCCTCCTCTTTACCGATGCTCACGCGCGATTACGGCTGTACATTGTCCACACCCTCCCGCGACCCGCACACCCCGACCGACCCGAGCTGGGCCATGCAGAACCCCGACTGGCACAGCACCCCAACCGTCGAAGCCATCGACGATCAGCCCCATGACCCCTCTCAGCTTTATGGTGGGGCGGCCTGGGGTTTTGCCCGACCGCGGCCCTACCATGCCCGCATCACGCTCCCCGATTGGACCGGCCGCATGCGCATCGCGCACCTCACGGACATGCACTTCGGCAGCGTGACCCCCCTCAGCCTCCAGCGCAACGCCGCGGCCCTGGTGATCGCCAGCCGGCCCGACCTGACCGTCCTGACCGGAGACTTCGTCGCTCGAGGGCTGGGACACATCGAACGGCTCACCGAGGTGATGCAGGCGATCCCCGGCCGCAAGCTTGCCGTCCTGGGCAACCACGACTGGTGGAGCGGATCACAGCGCGTGCGTGACGCCCTGAAGGCGGCCGATGTCGAGGTCATCTGCAACCAGTGGACCTTGGAGGGTCAGGGCCAGAACGCGCTGCCCGTGGTCTGCCTGGACGACCTTGGTACCGACCACCACGACATCCACGCGGCCACCCGCGGGCTGGCCGGCAGACCGGCCCTGGCGCTCAGCCACAACCCCGAAGCCGCCCCAGCGCTGTGGGCCGCGGGGGCCAGCGTCGTGCTGTCGGGTCACACCCACGGGGGCCAGTTCTACGTGCGCCGGTGGACCCAGAGCCTCTACCAGAGCCTGTTGCGCGTCCACTACCTCAACGGCTTCTACGCGGAAGACGGCGGTCAGGTCTACGTCAACCCCGGTGTTGGCTCGTCGATCGTGCCCTGGCGCTACGGTCGCCCCGCCCAGCGCTGCGTGGCGATCATCGACCTGAAGGGCGGTCCCTTCAAGCCCCCGGACGGCGGCTACTGAGCGCGCTCAGCCGGCGGCCAGCGGCGCGACGCCACGCCGGTT
>JAADHA010000212.1 GCA_013152105.1 Oligoflexia bacterium
TGTTGATGGCCCGGTATCCGCCGCGCTCAAGGTGGTAGGCCAGCCTGCCCATCATGTAGACCGCGTGAAACAGGTCGTCGTTCTCGGCGATACTCGGCCAGCACTCTCGGACACCAGCACCCAGCCCGGTGCCGGCATCCTTGACGACCCGCTTCGGGCTCAGGCCCTGACGGTCGCGGAGCTTGCCCAGAGACTTTGCCCAGGTCTCACCGGAACGGCTGTCGTGAACCTCGAGCTGGAACAGATACTGGGTGTCCAGGTCGATACCGGCCAGCACGGGGCGACCCTGGCTGAACATCTCATCCAAGGCGATGCTGTCGATTCCTGAAAGGTCGACCTGATCCTGCACGGCTGCGGCCCGTTGCTCTGCATCGTGCAGCACGCTCCACACCTTGCCGTAGCTCCATGCTGTGCCGTACAGGATCGGCAGCACCTCCACGATGTCGCGGATGGACGCAGGCGTCACCACCCGCAGTGCGACCACCGCCCGCTCGATATCCGCCGGTGTCAACGCCAACGAGAAGCTGTCGACAACCTCGGACTCCGCTGGCATGAACTCTGTCTCGAGAGCCACTCGTGCACGCTCACGAAGGTCGTAGACGCCCTGGCGCCGGATGCCGTGCTCTCGCGCCAAGTCGGTGACGACTCCGTACTCGCCTTGCGCCACCAGCGCGAGGGCGGCAATCTGGGATGCAGAGGAGGGGTGAAGAGGTTGCCTGGGCTGGGTCATGTCGGCCTGATCCGGTGCGGTTGGAAGTAAACCGCCTCTACCATCCCTCCTCGCCTTCACCCACCCACGATGCAGCAACTACGTCACACAAACTGTCCGCCCAGATGACCGGTGCCCGAATTCTCCATCCATCAGGGCGCGACGAGTGGCGCGCAGGTCGTCGCGGATGGCCCACCGGTCCTGGTCTGGAGTCGCGGTGTGCTGGTAGCGTCGCAGGGTCCTCAGGATGGGCATGGCACGATCCTCAGTCTGGGTCACAGGCCCCGTCGCAGGGGTTCACCACGGTCCCGGTCTCTACCAGGGTCAGGACCTGGCTCATGGCGACGTCGGTCGTGATGGCGTCGCTGTGAACATTGTTGTTCTGGGTTGGAATGGTGTTTTGCTCGGGAGGCATGTACTCGGCCACGCTATCCGGCAGCAGGATCTGGGTCAGGGCCACGTCGTCGCTCAGCGGTGCGCTGACGGTGTCGACGCCGTAGATTGGGTCTATGGCGGTCTCCAAGTGGCTGGCACCGACGGTCCGAACCAGGATCTCGGTGGCCAGGTTGGGGACCTCGCAGTCCCCGATCGCTTCTTGGACGAGCACGGTCTGCGTCCCGCGCTCGGGGATCAGCCGACCCAGGTTGACCGGGTCGCTGGCGTCGAACCAGGACTGCAAGGCGTTGATGAACACGAGCTGGGTGAGGGGATCGGGGTAGAGCAGATCCATCAGGGTGTCGATCTCGGCGAAGTGAACAGAGCGCTGCATCATATTGACCCAGCCCGCTCCGGGCACCGCCAGGGATGAGCGGCTGATCTCTTCGTCCAGACCGGTCAGGCTGGTGCCCTGGATGCCGCCCAGGCTGACGCCGTAGTAGTACAATTGGTCGGGGTCGAGCAGGGGTTGCTCGGGGGTGTGAGCGACTGAATCGAGGTACTGGAGGTCGTTGCGTGCCAGCTCGATCAGCGCGATGTTGGGCCAGCCGATCGGTGATGATTCGGATCCGCGAGATGTCGGGGACGACTTCCTTGATGATCAGATCCAGGTCTCCGCTCGACAGTCCGATCCAGTCCGTTGCCACCAACACGACACCGGCCTGTTGCGCCATGTACTGAAACAACGGGGCCGGGCTGCCACTGTAGATGTAGTCGCGCCCGCTGCCGAAGATGCCGTGGCCGATCACGACCAGCGGGACCGACTGGTCGGCGGACAGGCCGGAGGGAATGACCATCGTATAGTCGTATGAGGCCCGGACCTTTTGCTGGATGGCGCTGTAGTTGTCGTCGCTGTAGACCAGCTCTTGGTCGGACAGGAAGCTGGGAGGAGCGAAGGTGCCCGTGACGACCAGGGAGACATCGTCGTTGGGGTCGGTGATGATGTCGTCCACGGTGTAGTCCATGCCGGTCTTGGCGATGGTCGCCAGCGCCTGGTCTCGCATTCCGGTGATCGGCCCCAGGATCTGTTCGCGGCTGGCGACCTGGTATTCCCAGGCGACCAGCAGGTCCTGGCGGCTCAGGCCCGCGGTCGAGAGGGCGGGAAAGAGGACCTGTTCGTAGCGATCACGCATACCCTCGACCCGGTCATCGTCGGTGGTGAGCCCGTCTCGGAGGGCGACGAAGGCGTCGGGCGAGGTGAAGGGGGCGCCGTCGGTATCGACCAGGTCCGTGGTCAGGGCGACGACGTAGCGTTCGCCTGGTTCGAGCGGGGCCACGGGCCGCAGGATCAGCGCCCAGCGGCCATCGTAGTCAAGGTCCCGGTTGGACTGGTCCATCTCGACAAGCAGGGGGACGCGCGACCCGTCGGAGACGCGCACCAGGGCCATGGCGCTGTCGCTGGCCAGGCTGGCCTCTTCATCACCGGGACCGTGCAGCAGGGCGTCATCGACGTCGCGCCCCAGGTTGATCAGCACCGGACTGATTGGCGAGACGCCATCGAAGCCGTTGAAGATGGCGGGGTCGACGGGCAGCTCACCATCGGGGCTGTGGAACATCTCCAGGCTGTAGTTCAGGCGCAGGCCGGTCTCGCTGGTGCTGTCGTCGACCATGGTGGTCAGATTTGGCCAGGGCGTCAGGCAGTCGTCTGCCATGGCGAAGGGGCTGCAGTTGGGGTCGAGGTCGAGGTGCCAGGGTGTCGAAGTGGTCGTCCCAGTCGTCCCAGTCGTCCCGGTTGGCCCGGTCGTGGCGGTCGAGCCGGTGTCGTCGCCCGATCCCTGGCCGCCGCAGGCGCACAGGCCCAGCACCGCCGGGAGGAGGACGAGGGGAGCGAAGGGGCGGGTGAGCTGGCGGGCGAGCGTGGTGGGGAGCAGACGCACAGGCACCTCGGGGCGGGCCCGCACGATAGCCCGAGCGAGGGGCGGCTCGCCGCGCTAAGTCTGCATCATGGAGCGCGTATACATCACCATTAGCGGCCGGGTCCAGGGCGTCTGGTTCCGCGCCAGCACGAAGACCCAGGCCCTTGAACTGGGGCTGCTCGGGTGGGTTCGTAATCGGCGCAATGGACAGGTTGAGGTCATGGCTGAGGGGCCGCGCCCGCGCTGGATGCCCTGGTTGCCTGGTGCCAGCACGGTCCTGATATGGCCATGGTGGTGGAAGTCAGCACGGACTGGCAGCTTGCGGCTGGCGGGCTTGTGGACTTCGAGATCGGTCCGACCTTCTGACCCGCCCAAGACCGAGCGCGTCGCGATAGCCTGGGTCGACCCACGCTCTCTGGAGCCCCCCGTGTCCGAAACTCTCAGCTTCCCCCAAGTCCAGTCTCTCTTTGATTCTCTCGGCGTCAAGGACTTTGGCGCCGACCTGCCCGAAGGCCGTCTGCACTGGACGGACGCAGCAGGCAAGGTCGTGGCGACGGCTCGTTGTCGCGCCATCCTGTCCTGGGCTGGCGGCAATCACAGCGCGCTGTGGGCCGATGCCATCGACAGCTTCAAGGACGCAGGCGTGCCCTGCCTTGAGTCCCCCGATGGAGAGAACCCCTACGTCGAGGACATCGACGAGCTCGAAGCCCAAGAGATGGCCGGACAGGCAGCCCAGCTCGTCAGTGCCCAGTTTTTGTACGCGGCCCCCACCGGCGGCGGCGGCAAGCTCTTCCTGGCCGTGACCGAGTTCACGCCGGGTGGCCGAGACCCAGACCCGGCCGACGACGCGCGTCGGGTACAGGCCGCGCGGGTCTGGACCGCGGGTCGCCTGAAGCGCCTGGGCGAACTGCTGGCCCAGGGTGAAGTCGACCAGGTCGCGTCCCTGTTGGGCGCCCTGTCCGGCCAGGCCCGGCAGCAGGCGGACTTCGTGGTGCGCGGGACCGACCTGGCACCCCGTCTCAGCGGTCTGGCCACCCAAGCCCAGTTGTGGGCCAGCGCCCTGCCTGATCAGGCCGACCGGGTCGCTTACGAACTCGGTATCGCCGCCCACGCCTGGGAGCCGACTCAGGAATAGTGCCGCCGCCCAAAAGTTCCGGACGAGGTATGCCACCAAGATGCCGAGCCCTTCGTCCCCCGCAGCAAATCAAGTGCCCTCGGGAGATCCAGGCACTGGCCAGACCGTAGAGCGCTTCGGAACCTACAACGGGGTCTTCCGGCCGGTCTTTCTGACGATCCTCGGCGCGATGCTCTACCTGCGCGAAGGCTGGATGGTCGGTGACGCCGGCGTGCTCGGTGCGCTGCTGATCATCCTGGCCGCGGGTGCGATCACCGGCACGACCACGCTGTCCCTGGCCACCATCGCCAGCAATGTACGGGTGCGTCCGGGCGGGGCCTTCGCCATCATCGCCCAGGCCCTGGGCCTGGAAGCCGGCGGTGCCATCGGGATCCCCCTCTTCATCGCCCAGGCGGCCTCGGTGGCGATGTATATCTTCGCCTTCTCTGAAGCCTGGGCCTACATCTTCCCGACCCACCCCCAGGTCCTGGTGGCGGGGGTGGCTTTTGCTGGCATCGCCTTGTTGGCATGGCGCTCGGCGGGCCTGGCATTTCGGGCTCAGGCGGTGATGATGGTGGTGGTGGTCGTCGCCCTGCTGTCGGCCCTGGGCGGACTGTTTACAGCCGACCAACTTCACGTTCCCGTTCTGTTTGGCCACCTGCCCCAGGCCAACCTGCTCGATGCCTTCGCCATCTTCTTCCCAGCCGCCACGGGCATCATGGTCGGGGCCGGGATGTCGGGCAGTCTGTCCGACCCGCGACGGTCGATTCCACGTGGAACGTTGTGGGCCTGGGGGACGACATTACTGGTGTATGCTGGATTTACGCTGTTCTATGGCGCGATTGGCTCGCCCGATGAGCTGATCGCTGACAAGACCATCATGGTGAACCGGGCTGCGGTGCCCGCCCTGGTCCTGGCCGGTCTGTTGTCCTCTACCCTGATGGCCGCCTTGTCCTCGCTGGTGGCCGCCCCTCGACTGCTCCAGGCCATGGCTAGCTGTGGTGTCATGCCCGCTGGCGCCTGGTTGGGGCGCTTGACCCCCAAGGGCGAACCGCGCAACGCCGTGCTCGCCACCACCGGGCTGGCCGCGCTCGGCCTGGCCGCGGGCTCGCTCGACGCTATCGCTCCCCTGATCACCAGCTTCTTCGTGATGACCTTCCTGGCCATCAACGGGGTCGTCTACCTGGAGCAGGTCCTGGGTATGATCAGCTTCAGACCGGCTTTTCGCATTCCGACCCTCGTGCCCCTGGTCGGGGTCGGGCTCTGTCTGGCTGGCCTGTCTCTCAGCAGTCCCTTTGGCGGTGTGCCCGAGCTGGCGCTGGTTGTCGGCATCTATGTGTTGCTGTCTCGGCGCCACCTCGACACGCCTTGGGAGACCGTTCGGTCTGGTGTCGCCGTGACCCTGGCGGCGTGGGCTGCTCGCCGCGCCGAGCACATGGAGCGCACGGAACGAGCATGGAAGCCAGACCTGCTGGTGCCTGTCGCCACCGTTCCGCAGGTCCAGGACCTTCGCCCGCTGGTCGAGGCCCTGACCCGGCGAAACGGGTCCATCCGCTGGGTCGCGTTGGGACAGCACTCCGAGCTGGCCGCCGCGCTCCCCGCCTTGGTTGATCGCCAGTATGGGCAGGGCCTCAGCGCGACCTGGACGCACCTGCAGACCCACGCCTATATGGACGGTGTGGGGCTGGCGCTGGATGCGCTGGGTGGCTCGCTCTTTCCACCCAATCTGGTGCTGGTCGACGTACCGCGGGTCAGCGACGACGACATCGGCGCCTACATCGCGCACTGTCAGCGGTGCGCCATCGGCCTCGCTCTGTGGCTGCCTCACCCCAAGGGCTCTCTTGGTCCACGCAAACAGATCTCGGTCTGGCTGTCGGATCGTTCGCCCGACTGGAAGCTGGAGTTGCACGTCGCCAACCTGGACTTGCCGGTCCTGGTCGGCTTTCTGCTTGCAGATGCCTGGGGTGCCTCGTTGCGACTGGTCATGGCGCTGCAGGACCCGACCCAGGTCATCGAAGCCCGCGAATTCCTGTGCGATCTCGTGGATCAGGCGCGCCTCCCTTCCAGCACCGAGATCTATGTGGGCGACCAGGGCTTCCAGGCCGCGCTGCGCTTGTCTCCCAAGGCCGACCTGCACATCTTCGGAATCGGCTTGACGGTAAGCAAGGACCGGCTGGCCGAGGTCTCCACCGCTTGTGGGGGTAGCACGCTGTGGCTGCTCGACTCTGGCGGCGAGAGCGCGTTGGCCTGATCGAAGCTCGCGACAGGCGATAGGCTGTCTCCACCTTCCCAGGAGTTCCCCCATGGACAAGCCTGACGGCAAGCCAGAAGCGCAGGACCCCACAGCACAGGACCCCACAGCACAGGACCCCACAGCACAGGAGCCCGCCGACGTGAAGATCCGGCGCAAGTCGCTGGGCTGGAGTCGTGCTGAGCTGGCCCATCGCGCCGGGATCGACCCTCGAGTCGTGCAGCTCATCGAGCTGTCGCAGTGGACCGAGTCCGGTGCCCTGACTCGGGTGGGCCAGGTCCTGGCCCGGGCCGAGTCTGGCGAGACCGATGTCCATCTGCGCAAGGTGCAGCCCGAAGCGGGCGCCAGTCGGTTCAGCAACGCGCAGGACGACGACGTGCCGCGCATGACCGGGGGCAAGATCCCCGAGGCATGAAGCGACGGGGCGCTGCGGATCAGGCGCTGCGGATCAGGTGCTGCGGATCAGGTGCTGCGCGAACGCGACCACTCGCGAGTGGGGCTGGCCTGTGGGCACGCGGCGTCGCTCGGCTGGATCGTCCAGGTCCAGCACCAACACGCCACCGATCGCGTCGTTTTCGACCGAGCAGCTTCGCAGCCGCTGTCGAGGCACGGACAGGCCGTGGGGCAAGAGGACCGTGTTGCCGCGGACCGCGACATCGCCCTGGTAGGCCCAGAACAGGAAGACGATCAGGCCGCTCAGGCTGAGCGCCGAGAGCAGCAGCAGGAGCATCGCGACAACGCCTGCCAGCAGCTTGTGGCCGAGGGTCGCCAGCAATACGGCGGTCGTCATCAGGGCGATGATGAGCAGCCAACGGGGGGCGCGAGACATTCGCCAGGCGCGTAGGCTCAGGTGACGGCTTGGGGACGTGGCTTGGGACCGGCTCATGGCAGCAGTGCTAATGGGCCTCAGGTCCGATGGGATGTCGCGGGGCAGCTTGTCGCGGATCCAGTGCATGCATCCCTGGGCGGGCCTCCGGGGATGGTCGTCGGAGGGCTCGGTCGCGGGTCATCTTGTTCGGGTCCCCGAGAGTTGCAGCGGACCGCAGGTCTTGCGATCGACGGAATGATTGGAGCTGCATCGTGGGAACCACTCCGAGATCGCCGGCGCTCGTGGCACAAGGCGAGTACGGAGTCGTCACCGGCCTGGCGCGAGAGCATGGCATCCGGCGCCAGGGCGTCACCGACCTTCGCTTTGGTCAGACTGGCCTGCAGCTCCGCGACAAGATCCTCCAGCTCGTCGCGCTCCTGCAGGACCTCCTCGATGCGGGCGTCGCGCTGGTCGAGCACGGTCAGGTAGCCGTCGTCAAGGATCTCGGCCTCGGCGAGCAGGTCCTTCAGGGTGGCGGCGTTCTCCCAGCGCATGGTGGTCGACTACTCACCTCCTCGCCGACCACCAATCTCTGAGAGAGAGTTTCACTTACCGCGTGCCCGAACAAGTCCACTGAGGCCCCCGCTTCGTCCCCTCCGAGCCCCTCCCCACCGAGCCCGGCCGCCGGATCCTCATGCCCGAGCTCCTCG
>JAADHA010000115.1 GCA_013152105.1 Oligoflexia bacterium
GGGCGGGGGTTGCGCTCCATGCTGTCCAGCATCTGGGTCGCGGTGATGACCAACCGGTTGCGGTCGTTTGCGGTGCGGATCAGGTGCTTCTGGATCACCGGGACCTGCTCCAGCGGCACTTCGACACCCAGGTCGCCGCGCGCCACCATGATGCCGCTGACGACATCGAGGATCTCGTCGATCTGGTCGACCGCCTGGGGCTTCTCGATCTTGGCGATCACGGGCAGATCGGGCGAACCCAGCGACCTGAGCAGGTCCTGCAGGGTGATCACATCCTGGGCGCAGCGGACGAAGGAGAGGGCGACGTAGTCCACGCCAGCTTCGACTCCGACCGCCAGGTCGGCGCGGTCTTTTTCCGTGAGGGCCGGGGCGCGCACATCGCTGTCGGGCAGGTTGATGCCCTTGTGGCTGCCCAGCTTGCCGCCGTCGATGATCTTGATGTCGACCTGGTCGGGGGCCTGGTCGGGCAGGTCGCGCACGGCGGACACCCGTCCCGACAAGGCGCCGTCGGCGAAGAGCACGCGTTCGCCGACCCGCACATCGGTCGACAGGCTGGGCCAGGTCGTGCCGACGGTCGCGCCCTTCTTGGTGTGCTCGGCCGACAGTTCGGGGTCCATCACGACGGTCAGGGTGTCACCGCGCTTCAGGCTTACGGCGTGGCCCGGCCCGGTTCGGATCTTCGGGCCTTGCAGGTCCAGCAGGATGGCGACGCTGCGGTCGAGCTGCATTGCGGCCTGGCGGATCCGGGAGACATCGGTGCGGATCGCCTTGGCGTCGGCGTGGGAGCAGTTGACCCGGCAGACATTCACGCCGGCGCTGATGAGCTGGCGCAGGACATCGGGGTCTCGGCTGGCGGGGCCGATCGTGGCGACGATGCGGGTCTTGCGCGGAGATGTGGGCACGGGGCTTCCGGGGTTGGGGCTGCGGCTAACGCGGTGGGTCGACGTTCCACGCGCCGCGACTTGGACCCGGCACCCCCCCCATGCTCGTTCCACGCCGGTTGTGGGTCTAAGTGCCTGTGAACAAGTGTCTTCGGTTTCCCAATGTCTGTTCCACGATCTTCCATAGGGTTTGACACGTCAATGGATATGGGGCATGCTGATCGTGGAACGAGGCCCGGACTCCTCGATGGCTCTTCTGCCATCTACCTGAGCCCGGCACCACGGTTTCACGAAGGGAGCAACACATCATGGCAAGCAGCAACGCCAAGACACGACAACGGGTGGCTCGAAACTTCATCCGCACCTATGGGCGGACGCGCTTCCGCCGGCTGCTCCAAGCCCTGGCCTCTGCCGAGAGCGGGCAGGCCATCGCTGACGAATTCGGTGTCTCGCGTGAGCGGGTCCGGCAGTGGAAGAACATGTTTGGTGAAGTCATCACCTACTACCGGGTGTTTCCCGAGGTTGACATCATCCTGAAAGAACGCCAGACGGCCTGAGCTCGTCCCAGAGTGGTAGATGGGGCTCTCTCCATCGCCGAGGCTCTGATGAATCGCCACCGCTTCCAGAAGATCGTCTGCGCCTACTCGGGCGGCCTGGACACCAGCGTGATGGTGCCCTGGCTCAAGGAACACTACGGCGCTGAGATCATTTGCTACACCGGTGATCTCGGCCAGGGCGAGGACCTCTCTGGCATCAAGCAGAAGGCCCTGAGCACCGGCGCCATCCACGCCGTCGTCGACGACCTCCAGGATCGCTTCGTGGACGAGTTCGTCTGGCCGGCCGTCAAGGCCAGCGCGATCTACGAAGGCCAGTACCCGCTGCACACCGCCTTGGGGCGACCGCTATTGGCCCAGCGTCTGGTCGAGGTCGCGCTGGAGCACGGCGCCGATGCCATCGCCCATGGCTGCACAGGCAAGGGCAACGATCAGGTGCGCTTCGAGGTGACCAGCAAGTCCCTGGCACCCCACCTGGGGATCGTCGCCCCGCTGCGCGAGTGGGAGCTGCTCACGCGCGAGGCCGAGGTCGACTACGCCGTGGAGCGCGGCATTCCCATCCCCATCACCCGCGCCAAGCCCTACAGCATCGACCGGAACCTGTGGGGCTGCGCCATCGAGTGTGGCGAGATGGAGGACCTGTGGGCTGAACCACCGGCGGATGCCTGGCAGATGACCAAGGACCCCAGTCATGCCGCCAAGGGCAGCGTCGAGCTGGTGCTGAGTTTTGCCCAGGGCGTGCCGGTCGCGATCGACGGTCGGCCCATGAACGGCGTAGCGCTGATCCGCTACCTCAACGATCTGGCCGGTACCTTCGGCGTTGGCCGCATCGACATGGTGGAGAACCGGATCGTCGGCCTCAAGTCTCGCGAGGTCTATGAAGCCCCGGCAGCGACCTTGATCCACATGGCCCACAACGAGATCGAGCGCATCACCCTGGACCGGGCCACCTTCAACTACAAGCGCAAGATCAGCCAGGACTTCGCCAACATCATCTACGACGGCTTGTGGTTCGGTCCCCTGCGCGATGCGATGCAGGCCTTCATCGACCACACCCAGCTCCCCGTGACCGGAGAAGTCCGGATCCGGGTCAGCGCCGGGCTGGCCCGCATCACGGGGCGTCGCAGTCCCTACAGCCTCTACGACGAGGGCCTGGCCACCTACAGCATGGGCGACACCTTTGACCGCGACGCGGCCAAGGGCTTCATCGATCTCTACGCCCTCTCCTACCAGACCGTCGCCCAGGTGCGTCGCAACACCGACGCGGCCATCCCTGAACTGCAAGAGCAGGGCGACCGGACGGAGGCCTGAGTGGCGCTCTGGGACGGACGCTTCCGCGGTGGCCCAGCCGACGAGATGCTGCGCTTTGGCGAGAGTCTGGGTACGGATCTCCACCTGTGGCGCGAGGACATCGCTGGTAGCAAGGCCCACAGCACCATGCTGAGCCAGGTCGGGCTGCTCACCACCGACGAACTCAACGAGATCCACCGGGGCCTCGACCTGGTCGCGACCGAGCTGGCGGCGGCCGAGGCGGGCCAGCCGGGTGGGTGGACGCCGGGCATCGAGCTGGAAGACATCCACATGGCGGTGGAGACGCGCTTGCGGGACCACATCGGCGAGCTCGCCGGCAAGCTCCACACGGCGCGCAGTCGCAACGACCAGGTGGCCACCGATGTGCGCCTGTGGCTGCGGGCGCGCCTGGACCTGCTCGACTCTGAACTGGCGGCGCTCATCGGGGTGCTCCTGGACCGGGCGCAGGTCGACGGCCGGGTCCTGGTGCCCGGCTGTACCCACCTCCAGCGCGGCCAGCCCATCTGGCTGGGGCACCAGATCCTGGCCCACGCCTGGGCGCTCTCACGGGACCGCGAACGCCTCAGCGACGCCCGTCGCAGACTGAACCGCTGCCCTCTCGGCGCGGCCGCCATGGCTGGCACGCCCCATCCCATCGATCGCCTGCACAGCGCGGGCCTGCTGGGCTTTGCCGGTGTGGTCGAGAACGCCATGGACGCGGTCAGCGCCCGTGACCACCTCGTCGAGAGCGTCGCGGCTTGCGCGATCAGCATGGGCCACCTCTCGCGCATGGCCGAAGAGCTGGTGATCTGGTCGACCCCGGAATTCCACCGGGTGCGCCTCAGCGATTCGTGGAGCACGGGCAGCTCGATCATGCCGCAGAAGCGCAACCCCGACGCCGCCGAACTGGTGCGCGGCAAGGCAGGCCGCGTCTTCGGCGACCTGCAGACCCTGTTGGTGCTGACCAAGGCCCTGCCCTTGGCCTACAACCGCGACCTGCAGGAAGACCGCCCGCCGCTCTTCGACGCGATCAGCACCACCCGAAGCTGCGTGCGGGTCATGGCGGGGTGCTGGGCCGACCTGCAGATCCTGCCTGGCCCCGACCTCGACGGCGACTTCCTGTTGGCCACCGAGCTGGCCGACTACCTGGCCACCAGGGGTGTGCCCTTCCGCCAAGCCCATCAGGTCGCGGGTGGCCTGGTGCGGCGCTGCGAAGAACGCGGGCAGAACCTGGCTTCGCTCACCCTGAGCGAGCTGACGGCGGCGCACCCCGCCTTTGGTGCCGACGCCTTGGCCTGGCTGGACCCTGCAGCGGCGGCCGAGCGCCGGGTCAGCCGTGGCGGCACCGCCTGGTCCGAGGTGATCCGGCAGGTGTCGCTGCTGCGGGAGACGCTGCTGGGGGAGTGATGGGGCGAGCGCGCCTAGCTCCGTAGCTCGCGCACCCGCTGGGCCAGCAGATCCGCCGCCGCCGCGACGCCGCCCACGGCGGGCAGGTCGATAGCCTGGAGCACCATCAGGCCCGACGGCATCTGCTCGGCGTCCGGGACCCCGTGCAGACCCACGGGGATCACGTGGTGGCCGTACTTCCGGCGGTAGCTCAGGGCCCGCTGGATCTCGTCGCGGAGGAAGTGCGCCGCGGGCGTGGCGCGGCTGAGGGCGACGACCGTACACAGCGCCGAGCGCTGGGCGTTGCGGATGGCGAAGGGCCAGTCCTGGCCTGGCTTTACGCCCGTCTCGTCCCGGAAGACCGTGCAGCCCCGTGCCTGCAGCGCGGCTTGCAGTGCTGTGACCCGCTCCCGGTCGGCCCGCGAGTAGGCCAAGAACACGTCCCACACCGGCGTGTGGTCCTCTGCCAGATCGGCCAGATCGGCCAGCCCGAGCAGATCAGGGATCGACGCGTCTTCGAGCGGCACCAGGTCGCCGCC
>JAADHA010000314.1 GCA_013152105.1 Oligoflexia bacterium
GCCGCCGTCGTTTCCGCCGCCGCCGTCGTTTCCGCCGCCGCCGTTGCCTTGGTTGTAGCCGCCGCCGCCGCCGCCGCCGCCTTGGTTGTAGCCGCCTCCGTCGCGACTACCGCCGCCACCGCCACCCAAGAAGCGCACTTGATTGGCGACGACTTCGGTGGACCAGCGGTCCTTGCCGTCGCGGTCCTGCCACTTGCGGGTCTGGATGCGTCCTTCGACGTAGAGCTGCTTGCCCTTGCGGCAGTACTTGGCCACGTTCTCGGCCGTGTGACCGAAACAGACCACCGAGTGCCATTCGGTGTAGTTGGTCCAGTTGCCATCGCGGTCCTTGCGACGATCCGTGGTCGCCAGCCTGAGATTGCACACTGCGGTGCCGCTGCCCGTGTTGCGAAGTTCGGGATCCTGACCGAGGTTGCCAATCAGGATGGCCTTGTTGACCGTCATTTCTGTCTCCAGGGAAGAGCGGGAGGAGTGGACGTGGGCGGTGCGTGGCCCGCCCGGCGAGATCCCAAACCTAGGGTATTAACGCCCGCGCGTCCACCCGAAGCGTGGCGGAAAGAGCGCGGATCAGCCGCCTGTGTCGCCGGCATTGACGCCGGCTTCTGCCAGCCAGCCAGCGAAGGTCTTGGCGTTGAGCAGCGCGGTGATTTGGGCGGTCCAGTCGGACTCTTCGGCGCTGTTCACACCGCCAGGGTCGGCGCAGATCCGAAGCCCATCGTCGACGTAGGCGTCCTCTTTGGGGTCGTGAAAGTGGACGCCGAAGTTGCTGGGGGCGTAGACCGTGTTGGTCTCGCTGTTGTCGCCATAGGCGGCGTAGCGGCCGTCTCCGGGAAAGCCGAAGGGGTAGCTGTCTGCCAGAGGCTCGGCGGTGAGATCATCCAGCAGCGCCCACGAGCTGCGCACTTCATAGTCGTGCAGTCCGGTGGGGCTCACACACAAGGAAAAGGCGCCCAGTTGGGACGGATTCTGGTTGTCCGGGTCACAGGAGTCCTGGCGATCATCCTTGTCGTCGACGTGGCGCCAGTTGTTGTCGCCGGCGGCCCCATAGAGCAGCTCACCGACGCTGCACAGGCGTCGCCCATGGGCAGCGAGCACCGCTTCGACGGCTGGAAGCTGGCCGGTCGAGAGCCCGTCCTGGGTCCATGCCTGGCCCTTGGAGCCTGGCAGGGGGTAGGTTGCGATGCAGTAGTCGTCCAGATCGTAGGTCTGCTCGACGATCACTGTGCCGGGGTAGCTGTCGATCGTGTTCTGGTCGGTCTCGCCCAGGGCGACCTGAACCCCCGCCAGCTCGGTCATGCCGTTGGGGCAACGCTGGTCGACTGTCGTGCCAGCGCCGTTGCCGCCCCCGCCGACCGAGAAATTGTCGGTTTGCCGTGTCGCGCAGGCGGACAGGGCCAGTGGAATCAAGAGAGAGCTGGGTTTCATGTCGCCTCCCCGCGCCGTAGATCAGGTGCTCAAGGTAGCACCGACGGGAGCTTCGGGGCTTGGGGCCTCGGGGCTTGGGCCATCGGCCATCGGGGCTGCGGTCAGGCTATGCACTGCCATGCACACGACCCATCGAATCATCCACGGCGACGCACGCGACCTGTCGGCCCTGCCTGACTCCAGCGTACACTTGGTGGTGACCTCACCGCCCTACCCCCTGGTCGGCATGTGGGATGACTGCTTCCGCGCCATGTCCGACGCGTCGGGGCGGGCGCTCGACGCCGACGACGGGGACGCTGCCTTCCAAGCCATGCACGGCGAGCTGGACAAGGTGTGGGCTCACTGCCATCGCGTCCTGGTCGACGGGGGCATCGCCGCCATCAACATCGGCGACGCCACGCGCACCATCGCGGGACGCTTCTCCTTGTGGCCGAATCATGCCCGCATCCTGTCGGCAAGCCGCGACCTGGGCTTGGTCAGCCTTCCCGATATCCTGTGGCGCAAGCCCACGAATGCACCCAACAAGTTCATGGGTTCAGGCATGTACCCGGCTGGGGCATATGTCACCTATGAACACGAGTATATCTTGATCCTTCGCAAGGGGGACAAGCGCGCCTTCTCGGCTGTGGACAAGGTCAGGCGGCGGCGCAGCGCCTACTTCTGGGAGGAACGCAATGTCTGGTTCAGCGATGTCTGGTTCGGCCTGCCAGGGGTTCGCCAGGAATTGGACCGCTCAGTGCGTGACCGCAGCGGGGCCTACCCGATCGCGCTGCCCTATCGCTTGATCTGCATGTACTCCCTGCAAGGAGACACCGTGCTCGATCCCTTCGGTGGAACCGGCAGCACCGCTCTGGCGGCCGCCATGACCGGACGAGACAGCGTCAGCGTCGAGACCGACGCCGCGCTGGTCGATCTGGCGCGTCAACGTCTTCATGACGCTCCCCGGCTGGGACAGGCATGGGCCGAGGATCGCCTGGCGGCCCATCGGACCTTCGTCGCGGACCGACTCCGTGCGGGCAAGACCCTCAAGCATCACAACCAGGCCCACGGCGTGGCCGTGATCACGCGACAGGAGCGCGACCTCGAGCTCGTCGTGCCCAAGACCGCCCAGGCGATCGACGACGGCCTGCGTTTTGACTGCGGCCCACCCGCGCCTCCGGCCCAGGCCGGGCTCTTCGAACCATGAGCCGGTCGCGCGATCGCTCGGCGGACGCGCGTGGCCAGGGTCTTGTGGACCGCGCGGTTGATGTGCTGCGCCGGGGCGGCCTGGTCGCCTTTCCCACCGAGACCGTCTACGGCTTGGGGGCGGATGCCCGCGCTCCGCTGGCGGTCCGCCGGATCTTCGCCGCCAAGGGTCGACCGGCCGGTCACCCGCTGATCGTGCACGTCCCTAGCTGTCCCGACCCAGCGGATGCGCTCGCTGGCTGGGCGCTGCCTGACCCTCGGGCTGACAGCCTGGCTCGGGCCTTCTGGCCGGGTCCCTTGACCTTGGTCCTGCGGCGCGACGATGTCCCGGACGATGTCACCGGCGGCCTTCCCACGGTCGGCCTGCGAGTGCCCGACCACCCTGTCGCCCAGGCGCTGCTTCACGCCTTTGGCGGCGGCATCGCGGCGCCTTCGGCCAATCGCTTCGGGCGGATCAGTCCCACCACGGCCGCCCATGTGCGCGAAGATCTGGGCGAAGATCTGGGCGAGGACCTGCTGGTACTGGACGGTGGCCCCTGCGCGATCGGGGTCGAGAGCACCATTATCGACCTGTCTGGCCCGACCCCCGCCCTCCTCCGGCTGGGTGCCGTTACGCGCTCGCGGGTCGAAGCCCTCATCGGTCCCCTCGACTCGAGCAGCGCCACGCCAGCGCCCGGAACCTTGCCCGGACACTACGCGCCTCGCACCGCCCTGCGCATCGCCGCGGACCCCCAGGCCCAGGCTCAGCGCTTGCGCGCCGACGGCCTGACTGTTGCCATCCTGCCCGGTTCCCAGGATGCCTCGACCTATGCCCGCCAGCTCTACGCCGAGCTGCGGCGCTTGGACCAACTTGGGGTCGACGTCCTGGTCGCCCAGCCGGCTCAAGCCCAGGGGCTGGGCCTGGCCGTCAACGATCGCTTGACGCGCGCCGCTCGGGGGTCGGTCGAGTAGGGGCTTGGTGCCGCTCTACACTTGCCCCCTACACCTGCCCCGACCACCCCTCGATTCGGGCGACGTAGCGGTTGTAGATCTTCGGGTCCTGGGGTGGCTCGTCGTGTAGTCGACGTTGCAGTTCGGTGATCAGAACCTGGAGCACGCGGGGGCGCGACAGGTACACGCCACTGCGTTGGCGGTAGCCCACCAGGAAGTCTTCGAGCAGCTCGGGGTTGGTTGCAAAAAGGCTGGCGCCCAGTTCGGCCAGGTCGGCCTCGCGCGGACCCCAGTGTGCGCAGGTCCAGTCGACGATGCCGACCAGCTTCCAACCCAGCCCGAGCTGGAAGTGGCCCAGCACATTGCCCAGGTGAAAGTCCATGTGAAGCAGGCGCGGATCGTCGCAGCCTGGCCCGGGCAGGTCGGGAATCGAACCGGGGTCCGTCGGGCGATGTACGCGATGGATCTCGGCCAGCATGCGGCCCATCTCGGCGCAGATCATCCGCAGGGTGCGCACATCCACACCGTGACGGATCAGCGTGACCTCGGGCGGCTGACCGGGGACCAGACCCATCAGGGCCCCGGGTGGGTCACCGGCCAGCAGGTGGTAGGGCTGGGGCACCATGGGAAAGTCGGTGACCTTTGATTGTACGTGCTCTATCGCCTGGTACTCGGCGGCCAGGGCCAGGGTCGGGTCGCGGTCCGGCCAGTGGCTGTCCTGGTAGTCCTGGCGGGCGATCTTCGCGATGCACAGCCGTCCGTCGGCCAGCGTGGCGTGAAAGAGATGGTGCTCCATTCCAGAGCGCCCAGGACGCAACGAGTTCACAGTGAAGCCGTTGGCCTGGAGCAAGGCTCTCATCTGCAGGTCTGGAGAGACGGGTGCCAGCTTGATCCTCGAATGGTGGCGGGCCCACTGGACCGTAGAGCCGCTTCAGTTCCCTCACTCTATGACATGGGCGGACTGGACGAGTATCGGTTACGCGCCGACCTTCTCTGATTCGACCCTGGAGATCTCATGTACACGCTGGCCCTGGCTGCCCTCCTCCTGTCCGCCTGTGGCGACACTGAGCCCGCCTCCGCCCCGCCTGCCCCCGCGGCGCCTGCCCCC
>JAADHA010000034.1 GCA_013152105.1 Oligoflexia bacterium
TGCGGCTGGTTGGCCAGCCGCTCAAGTACGGCTCCGAAGACGGCGGTGCGGCCGAATTCAGCTCCACCCCTTTCGATGAAGCCGAGGTGATCGGACTGGGGTCCTCGGGCGATCACTGGAGCTATATGGCGCACATCGAGGCCAGCGCCGAGGGGGGCTTCACCCCCAAGATCATGGGCCTGGTCGAGTACCGCTTCTCGTCCTACCTCAACGCCTACGCGGGCTACACCTCGATCTTCTCGCGGGATCTGTACAACTCGCTGGATCCAGGACGTCGGCTGGATCACAGCGCGCACAGTGCCCTTGACTACGCGGGCTCTACGGGCATCACCCTGGGCGGTGAGAGCGGCCAGGTCGGCGTCGACGGCCGAGTCGGCCCGGTCTTCTGGCTGGCCTTGGCGACCCAAGGTGCCTCGGCTGACGGCATGGATGCCATGGGCGTGGGCGGCACGACCGGAACCCTGGGGACCACAGCGACGTCCTCGATGACGACGACCAGGACCCCGGTGTCCTTGGTCAATCTGGCCGATCCCCTGGACTACGCCGGCCGGATCGCGGTCGACCTGACGCCCAAGGTGAACGTCGGTGCCCTGGTCTACTCCGGCACCACGGCGGACGCTTCCACTGTGCGAGCGGGCGTCGACTTCAACGCCTACGTCGGCTCCAGCACCTTGCAAGCCGTGGGAATTTACGACACCGCCGATTCCGCGATCCTGGCCGAACTCGGCTGGAATGCGACGGTGACGGCTGGTCCTGCGTGGTTGGTCCCCCTGGTGCGGCTGGACCTGACGGCCGTCGATGGCGGCGCTGAGCTTGCCCCCACCGCCGGCCTGGGTGTGATGCAGGCCGCCGGGCGCGTCACCCTCGAACTCCGGGAGCCCTTCAAGTCGGGCAGCGCGGTTGGCGCGCCCGAGGGTCGCATCATCGTCGACACCGTCTTCTGAGCCCCTCCCTCAACCCCTCCCTCAACCCCTCTCTCACCTCCTCTTCTCACCCAAGGACGAAACCATGCAAAGCCTCATCCTCGCCGCGGCCCTCTTCATCGCCCCGTCCCACGCGGACGGCTGGACCCCAGGAAAGCAGCTCGCGCGCGCTGTCGCTACCGCTTCCGCGGTGGACAGCGGCATCGACCAGTCAGATCTGCTTCCCGCGGGCCCGACAGACGTGTCCCACGGCGCCGATTTGTTCAAGGCGCGCTGTGTCGCCTGTCACGGCGAAGCCGGGAACGGCGGCGGTCCTGCGGCGGTGGTCCTGACGCCTCGGCCGGCTGACTTCACCGACTCCGCGCGCTGGGTCGCAACGAGCCTGGGCACCAAGTTCTGGATCATCCAGAACGGGGTGAAGGGCACGGCCATGGCACCGACCGGCCTGTCCGACGACGACACCCGCGCTGTCCTGCTGTACATTCAGCAGACCTTCGCGAAGCAGTGATCCGGGACGCCGGACGGCTGGAGTGCTGGCGCTGAGCACTGCCTGGACAGGCAGCCTCGCGTAGATATCTGAGCGGCGGTGCTGAGTATGTGGCAGAATGTCGCAGCGTGGCCGGTGCCTAGGGTGGCTCTGGATAGGACCGGCGACTGCTCGCACCCAGGCACCGCCCGATGCCAGAAACCCCCGCACACGCTGTGGCCCGCCGCCAGTTGAGGCGCTTGGGGCTGTTGCTGGCGCTGCCCCTGCTGGGCGCACTCGCTTCGGTCAGCGTCTATGGCTGGGTGCTCTCCCAGACTCTTTCGGCTCCGGTTCGCGCCGGCCTGGCCAGCGAACAGGTGGTGCTGTCCTTGGATCTGCGCCACTGGGCCGCGATGGTGGCGGCGGGTCAGGCGCTGGGTCAGGCGGTGGACCGGTCGGGCCTCAGGGCGCGCATCGACGCCTTTGATGGCAACCTGGATCTGTTGCGTAATGGGGGCACCGTTGGCCATGGCGGGGCGGGCAGTGGTGTGCTGGAGGGCAAGCGGCTGCCGCCAGCCCCGGTTGATCTTCGCGACGACCTGGATGCTCTGGCCCAGGTGTGGAACCAGATCCGTCCCAGCCTGCTGCTGCTCTCTGATGCCGACGCCACGGATTCTCGGTCAGAGCAGGCGTGGAACACCGTTCAGAACCTCTCCCCAGCCTTGCAGGAAGCCGCAGACCAGGTCGCCTGGTCCCAGGATGCACGCTCGCTGCGCCTGCGGCAGGGCATGTTCTACAGTTTGTTCGCCATGGGCGTGTTTCTGCTGGTCGTGCCGATTGTCGGCTATGTGGCGATCAGGCAGCGCGTGCTGCAGCCGATTCTCGATGTGGACATCGCCGCGCAGCGCTTCATGGCGCAGCATGGGCACACCTTGGCTCGGGTCACGGCCGGGGATGCCTGGGCAGCACCCACGGCGACCTTCCAAGCCATGGCGGCCGAGATCGGGTGGCTCTTCGACCAGATCAACGGCCAGCGTCGTTACGCCGAGGGCCTGATCGAGAGCGTGCCTGTGGGGATCCTGGTGCTGGACTCCGACTTGGTGGTGAAGCAGGCCAACCCTGCCTTCTATCCTCTGTGCGAGTCCTGCCCCTCTCCGGCTGCGGGTCGGCACATCAGCGAGATCCGGTGCGTGGCGGAGCTGCTCGACCAGGCCACGGACGTGCTGTCAACGGGCCAGCCGCGTCATGGACTGCTGGTTCATCATGAAGTCGAAGGGGGCCCGGATCGCTCCCTGCGGGTCGCGATCGGACCGCGCGGAGGCGGCGAGAGCGGGCTGCTGATCGTGCTCGAGGATCTGACCCAGGAACACCGGCTACGGGTCGTGGCCTTGGCTGCCGAGAAGAGCTTTCGAGAGCTGATCGAGCAGAGCCCAGACGCCATCGCGGTCTACCGGGACGGTCGCTTCATCTATGTCAACCCAGCGATGGTGGGGCTGCTGGGCTATCCGTCAGAGGACGCCCTGGTCGGTACCCGCGTGTCGTCGGTGGTCCACAAGGACGACCACCCGCTGATGGCGGCGCGCCACCAGGCGATGTCGATCTCGGAACAATCGACGACGCCCCAGGAAGAACGCTTGCTTCGCAAGGATGGATCGGTGGTCCACGTCGAAGTCGTGGCGATCCGGCTGGAGTACCGGGGAAGCCCTGCCATCGTCGTCGTCGCTCGGGACATCACCCAGCGGACGGCCTTGACCGCTCGCATGATGGAGATGGACCGCATCATCGCGATCGGAACGCTGGCCGCGGGTGTGGGCCACGAGATCAACAACCCGCTCACCTTTGTCAGTGGCAACGTCCGCTTCGGGCTCGAGAGCCTGGATCCGCTTCGGTCCTTCATTGACGCCATCGCGGTCGGCGCGCGACAGCAGATCGGGGAACCGCTGGCCCAGGACCTGCTGGACAACGCCGGGTTTGCCCAGGCGCGGACAGCCCTCCAGGATCTGGCGGTGGCGCTCGCCGATGCCCGCGAGGGCAGCGACCGGATACGGGACATCGTGCGGGACCTCAAGACCTTGTCGCGGGGGAGCGATACCCAACTGGGAAACCTCGATTTGCACGCTGTCATCACGACAGCCATTGACATGGCCTACCACGAGATCCGCCACCGAGCCCGACTGGTGAAGGACTTTGGGAAGATCCCGCCGGTCGCGGGCAGCGATGGCCGGCTGGGCCAGGTCTTCTTGAACCTGTTGATCAACGCCGCTCAGGCGATCCCCGAGGGTGCGGTCGACCACAACGAGATCCGGGTGCGGACCTTCGTCGAGGACGGGGCGGTGGTGATCGAGGTCTCGGACAGTGGCGGAGGGATCCGTCCCGAGGACCGCGACCGCCTCTTCGATGCATTCTTCACGACCAAGCCGGTGGGGCAGGGCACGGGGCTGGGCCTTGCGATCTGTCGCCAGATCATTCAGACCCACGGCGGATCGATCCAGGTCCACAGCAAGCTCGGTCAAGGCAGCACTTTTCGGGTGGTCCTGCCGGCGGTGGTCCAGGCGGAAGCGCCACCTTCCCCATCGGTCGAGGCCGCCGAGGACCCCGAGGACGCCGTCGCCACGCCTCGGCGCGCCCGGATCCTGGTGATCGATGACGAGCCCATGATCGGGCGTCTTACAAAGCGGATGCTGGGGTCGGACCACGACGTGCAGACGGTGGATGGGGCCCGTGAGGCGCTGGATCGGATCGACTCGGGCCAAGTCTACGACGTCATCTTCTGCGACCTGATGATGCCCGAGATCACGGGCATGGAATTGTACCAGATCCTTGTGGAGCGGTATCCAGACCTGGCCCGACGCGTGGTGTTCGTGACCGGAGGTGCATTTACGCCGCGTGCCCAAGAGTTCCTCTCAGCACCCGGCCGCCGCCATCTCCACAAGCCCTTTGAAGTACAGCAGGTGCTGTCGGTGGTGCAGGAGTTGCTGGCATAGACCCCGACAAGGTGGCGGGGCTACCGACGCATCGCCGCGATAGGGGCCCGCCCCTGCTTGGAGTTCTCATGGCCGCCCGACTTTATCGAGCAGGCGACGCCGTCGAGCTGAAGCGCCTCGCGGCCGTGGGGGATGTCGACCTGGACAAGGTGGCCCAAGCTCGGAACCGGGAGTTACCGCCGATGCCTACCGAACATTGGGTCTCCGTCGATGTCGTCGCGAAGCACCTGAGCGTAGCGAAGGACTCGATCTACCGTTGGATCCAGCACAA
>JAADHA010000035.1 GCA_013152105.1 Oligoflexia bacterium
CGTTGAAGAGCTCCTGCTGCACCTGGTCGTGGACGGCCCCGCCGCTCGCGCCCTGGCCGAGAGACTGCACCGGGACAGTCGCGGAAACCCCTTCTTCCTTGCGCAGATGCTCCGAGCCCTGGTCGCCCAGGGGGTGATCGTCGCGGGCCCAGGCACTCAGCGGGGCAGCGTGGCGCTCGAACCCGACGAGATCGCCAGGGCCGCGCTTCCCGTGCCGGGCACGATCCGCCAGGCCCTGCTGGCCCGCTTGGCGTCGTTGGGGCTCGATGCCCGGTCCGTGCTGGATCTGTTGGCGGTCGCTCGCGAGCCTCTCAACGACGCCGTCATCGCGGCAGCCTCGGACACGCTCTCCACCCAGCGCCTTCAACAGGCCTTGGACGAGGCCGTCAGCGCCGGCTTGTTGTCGGCCAGCGACGCGGGTCCCGGGCGCTACACATTGGCCCGGCACCGCCTGGCGGATGTACTGGTAGAGGAACTCTCCGCGGACCACCGCCGGGATCTGCACGGCCGACTGGCACGGGCCCTGGAGCGATGTCATCGCGATGACCTCGACGCGGTCCTCAGCGCGGTGGCCCGTCACTACGCCGAGGCAGGCTACGCGGCGGTGGCCTGGCCCTATCTGCTGGACGCGGCCCGCCTGCTCCTGCGGCGTGGCGATGTCTCCGACGCCCTCGACCGCCTGGATCAGGGGCTCTTGATCGAGCCTCGTGCCCGAGGATATGCCACCTTGGCGGACGCGGATCGACGCCTGTCCGAAGCGCTGCAGCTCCGCGCCTCGGCGCTGGTCCACCTGGGCCGTTGGGAAGAGGCTCGAGCGGAAGCCCGTCGCGCCTTGGACATCGCCCAGATCCTGCACGATGACCTTCGCATCAGTCGGGCGGCGACCGAGCTGGGCGCCCTGGAGCGTCGGTGCCACCAGATGGACAAGGCCGAGGACTGGTTGGATCTGGCCATCCGACACGCGCGGGCCAGCGGGGACCGAGGTGCGGCCATCCTGCCGATCTACGAGCGCGGCGGGCTTCACTGGGCCCGGGGCGATCTCGAGGCGGCTCAACACGAGTGGGTCGAGGTCCTGACCCAGGCTGAAGCGCAGTCCGACGAGCGCATGCAAGCCCTGGGGGCCAACGGCCTGGGCGTGCTGGCGATCTGTCGAGGCGACGCGGCTGAAGGCCGTCGCCAGTTCGAGCGCGCAGTCGAGCTGTGCGAGCGCCACGGCATGGCTGAGCGGCTGGTGATCTCGCGCATCAACCTGATCGAGCTTCACCACATGACGGGCAACCTGCGCAAGGGCTGCGAGCTGGCCGACCACACGGTGGCCCAGGCCCGCGAGGTCGGCAATGCCTATGGCCTGGCGCTGGGGCTGCGCTACCGCGCCCTGTTGCTCCCCGATGTCGGGCGGCTGGCCGATGCGCGCGAAAACGCAGCCGAGGCCGCCCGCATGCAGGCCGCGCTGGGCAACCCCGAGGAAGAACTCTCGGCCCACGTGATGGCGGTGCGGACGGCGCTGTATTGCAACGATCTCGACGCGGCCGAGGTCAGCCTGGCCGCCTGCCTGCCGCTGCTCTTGCAGCACGACACCGAGGGCTACAGTCCCATCGTGCACGCCTGGCGGGCCCGCGTCTTCATCGCCCGTGGCAACCGGGACGCCGCCCTGGCCGCCCTCGACGCCGCCCAGGCGGCCCCGGGACGACAGTGGCCCCACCAGGCAATCCGCGTGCTGCTCAACGTGGCGCGGGCCTATGAAGGGCTGGGCGACAACCAGCGCGCGACCTCGCTGGCCGAGCAGGCCCTGCGCCTGTCAGACGCCAGCGGCTACCGCCTGTACGCCATGCGTGCTCGGCATATCGCGGCTCGAACCTCGGCTGAAGAGAACGTGCGGGCTCGCCACCAGCGGGTCGGTCAGGCCCTGGCGCGCAGCCTGGCGGCCAACCTGCCGCACGAAGACGCCGCCGGCTTCATGGCTCGCCAGCCGCCGCTGGGGGCGTGAAAGCAGCAGTCACTGGCGATCACGTACGGAATCGCGTACACTCGGGTTGCGGACGCGATCCGCTCGTTCGGAGGTCTGCAAGTGTCTACAATCTCGGCCAGTGCTGCCCGGAAGGGGCTCTTCCGACTCATCGACGAAGTCAATGAGCACGGCGAACCCGTGCACGTCGTCGGCCCACGCAACACGGTCGTGGTGGTTGGTGAGGATGACTGGCGCGCCATCCAGGAGACGCTGTTCCTCTGCTCCATCCCTGGGATGCGAGAGTCGATTCGAGAAGGGATGGCGACGCCCGTAGCTGAGCTTGACGGCGAGCTGGACTGGTGAGCTGGAGAATTGTCTTCACGAACCAGGCGAAACGCGACGCGAAGAAGCTCGCTCGGTCGAACCTGAAGCACAAGGCGCAGAAGCTTCTGGGCATTCTTGCCGAGGATCCATTCCAGGTCCCGCCTCGGTACGAAGGCCTGGTCGGCGATCTCCAGGGGGCATTCTCTCGCCGCATCAACCTTCAGCACCGGCTTGTCTACCAGGTGCTGCCTGATGAGCAGACGGTGAAAGTGCTCCGGATGTGGACCCACTACGAGTAGGCGGTCCGTCGACCAGGGCTTTAGTCAGGACCGGGCACGCACCCCAGCCCGGCGAAAGAAGGCCAGCAGCCTGGTCCGCTCGCCTCGTAGCTCGCGGTGTACGATGCGCGTCACGCCCCGGCCGGGGGGCAGGGTCAGGATCTGCTGGCAGCGAAACACATGGGCGTAGCCATGGTGGCGCAGGCGGTCGGTGTAGTCGACCCGGTAGCGGTCTCCCCCCAGCGCAAGGACAGCGCTCTCGTTGACCAGCTCATCCAGCATCGCGTGCGCGCCCTGGGCCGCGCGGCGGTAGGAGTCGATGACCGGGGCGATCCCCACCAGGTCTCCCTGTCCGGTCTCGTAGCACAGGGCGGGGTCCAGCCTGCGGGCAGCGCCGTCGAAGTCCTCGTCGTCCAGCGACCGCGCCAGGCCGGCCACAAAGGGGAGATCGGGCAGGCCCGCCCGGTAGCGGATCTCGGCCAGCTCGGTGTCCTCGATCGTGTCGAGCTTCTCGCCACCGTCGCTGCGGAAGCCGCAGCGGATGTAGAATTGGCGGGCCTTGCGGTTGGCGACCGCCACCCACAGGCTGGCTTCGCGGTATCCGCCTGCCGCGAGTTGGTCGGGTAGCGCATTCCACAGCATTCGCCCCAGACCCTGCCCCAACGATCCAGGGGCCAGGTACAGACTGTAGAGCTCGGCGACCATCGCACCGGCATCGGGATCCCGCGATGGGCCCGCTGCCGCGAAGCCGACCACCCGCCCGCCGTGCTCGACCACCATGATCGTGCGTCCCGCGGGCCGGACCAGCCACTCGGTCCACTGGCGCGTGCGGGTCTCCACAGTGCGGGACAAGATCGCCCGCTGCGACAGCAACTCAGCGTAGCTGGCACGCCAGCTCTCGACGTGGACGGTGGCCATGGCTGGTGCGTCTTCGACGCGAGCTGGGCGAACGGTGCGTTGCATCGCGGCATGGTGCCACAAGGGCGGTCCACCAGCACCAGGACCGCGACCCTCCACGCGTCCTGCGGCTACACTCCCGCCGATGCCCTTCGAGACGCCGCCACTGCCGGGCGATGCTGTTGACGCCTACACCCTCCACGAGGTGCTGGGCGTCGGCGGCATGGCGACGGTCTATCGTGCCGTGGACGCCTCGGGGCGGTCGGTCGCGCTCAAGATCCTGCACCCAGGCAAGGCCGGCACCGACGACGCGCGCCGCTTCCAGCGTGAATTCCTGACCCTGCGCGAGCTCCGCGATCCCAACGTCGTGTCGGTCTTCGAGGCCGGGGTGCAGGGTGACTACCCGTGGATCGCGATGGAGTTGGTTGACGGTACCGACCTGGGGACCCTGATCGAGCGCTGGGAACACGACCCGCCACAGGACCGCTTCGTCCGGGTAGAGGCCATGCTGCGCGGACTCTGCGCCGCGCTGGTTCACGTCCACAAGGCGGGCCTGATCCATCGCGATATCAAGCCCAGCAACGTGCTCGTCACTCGGGACGGTCGCGCCATGCTCACCGATTTCGGCGTGGTGAAAGCCCCCGGACAGTTCACGACCCAGCTCACCATGGCGGGGCGTCTGGTTGGAACGATCGCCTTCATGGCGCCCGAGCAGATCACGGGGGATGCGGTCGACAGTCGGGTCGATCTGTACAGCCTGGGGGCGGTCCTCTACGTGATGCTGACCGGCAAGCGCCCGATCCAGTCCGACACCATCGCCGGCTACCTGGCCCGCCACCTCACCCACCGTCCGACACCGCCCAGCGAACTGAATCCGGCCGTGCCAGCCCGACTGGAAGAGGTCTGCCTGAACCTGCTGCGCAAGGACCCAGCACAGCGCTACGCCTCGGCCAGCCAAGTGCTGTCCGCCCTGGACGCGACACCCGGTCTGCGGCGCCTGCCCGTCCATGGCCGCGAGGACGAGCTGGCGCAACTGATGTTGCGAATTGACCAGGTCGCAGCCGGAGCAGGGGGCGTGGTCGTCATCGTCGCGCCTGTGGGCGCCGGCAAGACCACCTTGTTGGGCGAGCTGGTCGCCAGGGCCACCGCCGCCGGACGGGACCTTGTGGTCGCTGACGGGATCGACGCCCACGCCCT
>JAADHA010000216.1 GCA_013152105.1 Oligoflexia bacterium
CCAGCACATTGCGAGCCGGCGCGAGGCGCTCGAAGCGGTCGGGCATGGGCGGGAAGGCGGCGCGGTCCAGGGTGCCCCGAAGCGCCAGCAAGCCGGCCTCCCAGCCGCTGCCCCCAGCGCCGCCGCTTGTTTCGCCGCCCGCTCTGGCCTGGTCGGGCTGGGGTCGAGGCTCGGACCCGATCTGCGCGGCGTCGACGCTTGTGGCTGCCCGTTGGATCGCGGCCGCGGGATCGCCCGGCGGCTGTGTGGGCGAGGCCGGGTGCTGGAGCAGGCGCGGGGCGAGGGGCAGGATCAGCTCTTCGATCGCCACCTTGACGTGGTCGGGACCGCCGGGCACGGCCACCAGCACGCCTTGTCCGCAGGGACCGCAGGCCAACTCGGCCAGGGCCGCGATGGGGCCGATCATCGCGTTGAGGCGGTGTCGGTACAGCTCGGCCACGCCGACACGCTCGGCGTCGAGCTGGTCGCGGGTCGGCTCCAGGATCGCGTCGGACCCGCAGACCACGGTGACCCCGTGGAATTGACGCGCCACTGCCAGGTGCTGGGGCAGCTCGTCGAGGGTCAGCTCGACTGGCTGGTCGGCCGAGCACCTGGCGGTGCGGATGGCCGTCACAGCCGCCGAGGCGGCGACGCGTGCGTTGGTGGAGACAGTGAGCACCTGGAAGGGAACGGGCATGGTCACGATCCTCGCCGCTGGCTGTTCGGGGCGGCGTGGGTGCATCCTACGTCGGATCGGCCGACTCAGCTCGGGCCCAGGTCCGCCGGCCGGTTGACGTTTCGCAGGGCGCTGGCGGAAACCCGCACCACTGGCAGGTCGGCCAGCGCGGCGCGGACCGAGCCCGAGGCCGCGGCTAGCTGGGCCAGCTCGGTGGCGCGGGCGACGTCCAGCACGCACAGCAGGGGCTGGCGGTTGGATCCGTCTCCGGCCACGCAGGGGGTGCCGTGACCCAGCAGCAAGGCAACCGCCCGCCCACCGAGCCAGGGCAGGTCGCAGGGGGCCAGAAGTGCGCGCTCCTGGCCAAGGGAGCGAGCGTGCCGGAGCGCCGCGACCACGCCGACCAGCGGGTGTTGGGTGACGCTCTGGTCGGCCACGAAGGGCAGATCCAGTCGCGCCAGGTCCGGGTCCTTGCCGACGATATGGACGGTGCCTGAGCCACCCTGGCGCAGGGCCGCCGCGACCCGGAGCGCCATCGCTTCACCCTGCACCTGCATGAATGCCTTGTCTTGTCCCATGCGGGCCGAGCGCCCGCCCGCCAGTACGTAGGCCGGCATGCCCATGCCCATCACCCGCCGCTCCACCGGTAGCCGGAATCAGCGCGCATGGCGAAGCTCCAGTCGAAGACCTGGACCGCCACGGTGCCGCCGGCTGGCACGCCCTGGGCATCGGCCGCCAGCAGGGCCAGTCCATGGGCTCGGGCGATGCTGCCGCTCCGCCCCGAGCCCTGTCCGCCGGTGAGCCGCGCGAACAAGTGTCCAGCCGGGTCGAAGCGCAGGCTTACGCGGACCAGCTCGGCGCGGCCCTTGCGCTTGTGGTGGCCGTCTTCGAGCACGGCGTCCAGCACGGGCAGGAAGGGGTGGGGATCGCCCATGCTCTTGCGGATCACCGGGCGAACGAATTCCAGGAAGCCGACCTGGCAGCTCACCGGATTGCCCGGCAGGCCAAAGGCAGGTACGCCGCCGATCCGTCCGAAGGCCAGGGGCTTGCCGGGCTTCACCCGCACCTTCCAGAAGTCCATCTCGGCCCCGACTCCGGCCAGGGCTTCCTTCACGAAGTCGAAGTCGCCGACGCTGACCCCGCCAGTGCTCAAGAGCAGGTCGCAGCCCGCGTCCAGGGCTCGGTGAAAGGCCGCCTTGGTGCCGGCGAGTGTGTCGGGAGCCAGGCCACAGTCCAGCGCCAGTCCGCCCGCTTGTTCGACCCACGCGCAGAGCGCCGCAGAGTTGCTGGCGTGGATCTGACCTGGCCCCAGCGGCTGGCCAGGAGCGACCAGCTCGTCTCCGGTGGCGATGACCGCGACAAGGGGGCACCTGGCCACGTCCACCGTGGCTTGCCCCAGGCTGGACAGCAAGCCCAGGTGCCCCGGTCCCAGGGTGGTGCCGGCGCAGAGGACCCGGTCACCGGGGCCGAGCTCTTCCCCGGCTCGGCGGATGTGTTGGCCGACCTGGGCGGACCCGGCGATTCGCACCCGCTCGGGGTCGCCTGGCAGCACCTGCACGTGCTCGCGCATGACGATCGCGTCGGCGCCTGCCGGCAGCGGGGCGCCCGTCATGATCCGCGCGCAACAGCCGCTGACCACGGGGTGGCGACCGACCCCGCCCGCCGGGATCGTCTCCACTACCACCAGCTCGGCGCCGCCCCCTGTGGCTGCGGGTCCGTCGTGATCACAGCCGGGCTGCGGGTGCGCGTTCTCGGTCTGGTCCGGCGCCCGGGTGTCGGCCGCGATCACCGCGTAGCCGTCCATCGCGCTGTTGTCCCAGGGGGGCAGCTTGCAGTCCGCCAGCACATCGTGGGTCAGCAAGCGGCCCGCTGCCTGGGGCACCGCCACGGTCTCGACCGTCAGCGGAAGGGCGGCGGCCAGGCAACGTTGCACGGCCTGTTCGACCGAGATCATCTCTACGACCGGATCTTGAGGTGTTGTCCGACCAGGATGCGGCTGCCCGAGATGTGGTTCCAGGACCGCAGGTCGTCTACATCTACCTTGTAGCGCCGCGCGATGCCGGACAGAGTGTCGCCGCTCTTGACGCGGTAGCTGGTCCACGATGGCGCCGTTGTCCGTACCTTGAGGTGCTGTCCGACCAGGACCCGGTTGGCGTTCTTGATGCCGTTCCAGCGCTGGAGATCGGACTGCCGCACGCCGTAGGTCCTCGCGATGGTGGACAGCGTCTCGCCCTTGCGGACGGTGTGGGTGATCGTGTGGACCTTGGAGGTGGATCTGCTGTGGGTACTGCGGCTCTTGCGGCTACTACTGCTGCTTCCTCCGGCGATCGAGGTCAAGGCCGCGGGGGGAGTCGTTCCGGGACGCGGGATGATCAGATCCATGCCCGGGTAGATCCGGTTCGCGTTTCGGATCCGGTTTGTGCTCTGCACATCGCGCAGCGCCACATGGTAGCGGCTCGCGATGCTGCCGAGGGTCTCGCCCTTCTTGACCTTGTGGTGGACGAAGGTGAGGCGTCTCTCAGGGGGAACCTTGTCCAGCTTGGCGAGGAAGGTCTCGCCGGTACCGGCCGGCAGGTAGATGGTCTGCTGAGTGGGAGAGGGGGGTAGGGCCCACCGCCGAAGCTGGGGGTTGATCCGCTGGAACTCCGTCTCAGAGACTCCGGCGCACTTCGCCAAGACGTCCAGACCGATGCTGGAGCCGACCTTGACCGCGTCGATCTCTTCAGGCTGTTGGTAGTCGATGTCCACAAAGCCGTAGCGTTCTGGGTGCTTGCCGATGATCGCGGCGGCCAGCAGCTTGGGCACGTAGTTATCGGTCTCGGTGCGGAAGGAGTGCTTCTGGGCCAGGGTCCAGAAGTCGACCTTGCCGTGGGCCCGGAGCGCCCGGTTCACCCGCCCGGGACCACCGTTGTAGGCGGCCCAAGCCAGGTACCAGTCCCCGTATTCCTGGTACAGATCCCCCAGCAGCCGGATGGCGGCGTCGGTGGCGGCCAGGGGGTCCCGGCGCTGGTCGACCCAGAAGTCGACGCGCAGATCGTACATCTTGCCGGTCGACGTGATGAACTGCCACAGTCCGGCCGCGGCGGCATGGCTGTAGGCGTGGGTGTTGTAGCCGCTCTCGATCATCGAGAGATAGACCAGGTCTTCGGGCAAACCGGCCGCTCGCAGCTTGGCGCGCATCATGGGCCGGTACATGGTCGAGCGGGACAGGTAGCGGCTGTAGTACTTGCGCCCTCGGCCCGTGAAGTATTCCATCCACTTGACCACGTCGTCGTTGACCACCATGGGGATGTCGAATTCAGCAGGATCCACGTCGCGCAGGTGCAGCGGGTCATGATCCAGTGTGCCGCGAGGGTCGACATAGAAGTCGATCGGGCTGTTGTAGCGCGCAGCTTGCGAGAGGACCGATGCCTCGGAGTCGCGGCTGGCGGCCAGCTCGGCCGATGCCTCCACGGCGTCGGCGTCGATAGGCAGCTCGGGGGACTCGTCCTTCGGTGTCGAAGCGGTGGTCGCGATCTGGTCTCCACCATCCGGGGCGTCGCCTGGCGCGGGATCTGCGCCCGGCTCCTCGGCGGCCTCGATCCAGTCCCAGATAGACGGGTCTTCCTGGTTCTTCGGTCTTGAAGCCGCCGCCGCTTTCGCCGTGCCATCCTGGCCAGTGTCAGCAGATGTCTCTTCGGCCTGCCGGGCCCTCTGCGCCTTGCGTCCGGCGTGCGCGGGGGTTGCCAGCGAGAGCAATGCCAGCGTGATGAGCGGCAGCGAGAGGAGCGGTAGCGAGAGGAGCGGCAGCGGGGGCGCCAAGCGGGTCATGGTGCGGTCCGAGATAGGGAGTGTCCTGGGAATGGACACCGGCGGGGGCGTCTGGTGTCCCCTCCTTCCGCGGGCGCGGTCCGAGGGGCAGTGCGGGGGGGGCAGTGCAGGGGGCGGGGCGGAGTTCGGAGAGAGAGCCCGAGAGGGCAGCGAGAGCGGCGGAGGTCTTGACGCTGCAA
>JAADHA010000116.1:0-3603 GCA_013152105.1 Oligoflexia bacterium
TCCTACAGATGCCCCATGCACGCGCTGGTCCACGGTCAGGTTCAGCGCTCGGCCGCCGGAGATGGGCCCATACACCAGGAAGGCAGCCCCCGCCGAGGCATCGGCCCCAGGGCTCCCGACCCACAGATCGCCGACGCCGTCCCGGTCCGCATCACCGGCCGAGGAGAGCGCCCAACCGACCCTATCGTAGGGCGAGCCCAACAGGGCGGCGTCCGCGGTCTTCAGGCTGAGTGCCCCCTGGGGATTCGAGAAGGTCAGGACCGCGCCCGCTTCCTCTCCGCCCATATCGTTGCCTGGGATCCCGATGGCCAGCTCGCCAAGGCCGTCGCCATCCAGGTCGACCACCGCGACCGCCTGCCCCGCCAGGTCGAAGCGGGCCGCACCGCCAAACCAGGCACGCGCATCACCGTCCAGACTGACCTGGCCAGAGACCGGCCCCGAGGCCACGAAGACCCCGCCCGCGACGCCCCGATCGGTGCCCGGGCTGTAGCCGAAGCCCCCCAGGACCACCTCTGCCAAGCCGTCCCCGTCCAGGTCGCCGGCGGCCAAGGCGGTCCCGGACAGCGACCCAGCGGGGCCGTCCAAGCGCGCCAGGGCGGTGTCCAGGGACAGCCCTCCGCCGGCCACCGGGTCGCTCAAGACATAGACCACGCCGCCATCCCGTCCACTCGCGTCGGCGCCGCCCGCCGCGACCAACAGTTCGGGCCCGCCGTCATCATCGACATCGCCCACCCACAGGGCCCCACCCGCGAAGTCGCCAGCGGCCTGACCGGTCCAGCGGAGATCGGCCTGGGCCAGGGTCATTTCGGGAGCGTCGACTGGCAGCGGCCCCGCAAACACCGCGACCAGGCCCGCCCGGTCCCCCGCAAGGTCGCTCCCCCGCGCCCCGATGACCAGGTCAGCGATGCCGTCGCCATCGACATCTCCTACCGCGACCGCCGCGCCCACCCGGTCCCCTGCAAGGTCGCCGCCGACCGTCACACGCGCCTGGCCATCGAGGTCGAAGAGGACCACGGCCCCCGCGCCCTGCTTGGTCGCTGGCGCACCCACGGCCAGCCAAATCGCGCCATCGGGCCCGAGAGGACCCGCGTCCAGGGCGCTGCCCAGCTCGCTGCCCGCATCGCCGACCAAGGTCAGCGTCGCGTCAGCGATGTCCGCCGCACCCACCCGTCGCCTGGTGGCGGGCGCCGGAACCCTCTTCGGCCCACAGGCCAGCGGATTGAGCAGCGCGAAGGCCCAAACAACCCCCACCAGGTGGACCCGCACAGCCGCCTCAGCCCGCCCTGCCAGCCTGGCCCTCCAGCACATCCAGGCGCGTTCGTAGCTGGCGACCTTCTTCACGCAGCTTCTCCAGTTCGGCCCGCAGGTTGCCCACCGGGTCGGTGCTGGTCTGGCTGAGGCGCTGACTGGATTCCCAGGCGGTGCGCCGCAAGCGGCCTTCCAGGGCGGTGTCGTGGATCTCGTTCAACACGCCCATGGCCCGGGGGTCGCGCGCAACGCCCAGGGCGCTCAAGGCGAAGTAGCGAACCCGCCAGGACCCAGCGCGGGCCAACTCGACCAGACGATCCACCGCCGGACGCCGGGTCTCGCTGACCGCTTCCGCCAGCCGCCCCAGCCCCGCCACCGCCGCGGCCTGGACACGCTCGGAGAACCGGGCACCGGTGTGCTCGACCAGGGCATCGAGCACGCTGGCCCGGCGCGTGCGCGACAGCCCTTCAAGGGCTCGCTGACAGAGCACATCGGTCCAGCTATCCCGCCCAAGCGCGTCCCGAAGCAGCGCGACGATGGCGTCGGGCTGCACGCCATCGTCGGCCCAGGCCGAACCCTGGGAGGGGTCCAAGGCCGGGTCGTGAATGTCAGCCTGTGCGACCACACCCCCCAAGGCGGCCAGCGCGGCGCCCTCGACCAGGTAGCTGTCATCACCGTCGCGGCCGATGGCGACCAGGGCCGCCACGACATCGGGGTGCCGCAAGCCAGCCACGGCGTCAACCGCCGCACGCCGGACACGAGGCAGCGGGTCGCCCAGGGCCGCCAGCAGCGCGGACCGCGCTTCGGGGCCACCGTGCTTGCCCAGCAAGGCGGCCAACTCGACCTTCAGGCCCCAGAAGGCGTCGCCTTCCAGGGCTTCGCAGAGCGTGCGGATCGCGACGGGGCTGCCATCCCTGGCCAAGCCACGAGCCGCCCGGATCCGCCCCACGATGCCCCCATCAGCCACCAGGGAAGACGCCAGCCAGGCCCGGGGAGCGTCGACGCTGATGTCGGCCAGGACGGTCAGCCGCGGGTCGATCTCGACCCGATCCGGAGGCTTGGCACAAGGCAGCGTGAAGCCAGCGCTGCGCCGCGTCACGGGCAGGCGGTGGCAGACGCGCTGGTCACCATGCACCACGGTGACCGGAAGGCCAAAGGCGAAGGCATCGGCGATGATCTGTTCGGTGTCCTCGGCGACCGGCCCGGCGGTCTGCTGTTGGTCCACCTGGATGCTCAGCAGGCCGTCACTGTGGGACAGCTTGACCTTGAGCGTGGGGTGACCCGCCCCCCACACCCACTGACGGAAGAAGCGGTCCAGGTTGCGGCCAGAGGTCTCTTCCATGCTGCGCTGGAAGTCGCGCGTGTGGACCGGACGGTGCGCGTTCGCCAGCAGGTAGGCCCGCGTGCCCGCCCAGAATGCCGTGTCGCCAAGTTCGGCCCGCAGCGTGCGCAGGACCAGGCTGCCCTTCTCGTAGAGGTGCCGGTCGAAGACGTCGATGGGTTCGCGGTAGCGGTAGCTCACGATGGCGCGGCTGTAGCGCGAGCCGGCTTCCTGGAGGTAGTTGCCCAGCGCGCTCCAGGCGTGGAGATCGCCTTCGTCGGCCCCCATCGCGTGTACCTTCCAGATCTGCTCGCTGAAGGTGGCCCAGCCCTCGTTCAGCCAGCCCTGGCTCCAGTCCTGGCAGGTCACCAGGTCACCGAACCACTGGTGCATCAATTCATGCACGACCAGATTGTCATGGTCGTTGTCCATCGCGGCGCGGTCGTCGGTCAGCATGACATCGGTCAGCGTGGTGGCCGCGACGTTCTCCATGCCGCCAAAGATGAAGTCGTGGACGATGACCTGGTCGTAGCGAGGCCAGGGATAGGCCACGCCCAGGCGCTCACCCAGCCAGGCGACCATCGCCGGGGTGCGGCCAAAAATCCGCCGGACCTGGGCTTCATCGGCGGGCTCTCCGGCGGTGTCCAGTTCGGGCACCAGGTAGCGCACCGGCTTGCCGTCTACTTCGCCGTCGTCCACCACGCGCAGACGGCCCACCACCACCGTCAGCAGGTAGGCGGGGATGGGCTCGGGCTGGTCCCAGACCCAGGTGGCCCCATCACGTGCCGCCAGTCGCCCGTTGCCGACCACCGTCCACAGCGCGCTGTCGCTGGCGTCCACGCGGACCGTTACCCGCCAGGGATGCTTGACACCCGGCTGATCCAGACAGGGAAAGATGAAGTGCCCGTCCTGGTCCTGACACTGGGTCCAGGCCATGGGCTGGCGCTTGGGATGGGCCGGCGTGGGCCCCGTGAAGTACAGGCCACGCACAGGCTGCCCGTGGTAGCGTACGACGACCGTGCCACCCTGTTCAG
>JAADHA010000116.1:3668-11780 GCA_013152105.1 Oligoflexia bacterium
ATCGACCTGCACGTCATCAAGGTCCAGAACAACCCGCCCCAGGCCGGCGGGCAGGGGGAGCACGTCCACCTGGGCCTGTCCCAGCAGCGTGCCCTTGTCAGGAGCGATGGTCAGATCGAGGCGGATCTCGCCGATGTCGAAGCCGCGGTCTGGGGCGAAGACGGGCAAGACCCCCGGTTCGGGAAAGGCGCCCGCACCCACGGCTGCTGCCACCAGCAGGCCTCCACAGCGAGCTTCGGCCTGGGCCTGACCCGCCGACAGGTTGGCCGACAGGAGGGACGACGAGCGATGGGCCACGGTGGCCTCCAGTTGCACAGGAGATTGGTCAAGACGCGACCGCGGCAGGCCCGGCGCCCACCGCGAGGTGACGACGCTTGCGCCCCGCCATCAGCCGCAGAGCAGGAAGGGCTCAGCCACCCTCTGGCGTGCGTCCCGTGGGCAGGAGCACATAGCCATCCCGCAGATCACCAAGGAAGGCGCAGGCTTCCGGGCCACGGATGTCGAGGAAGGCCGCCGTGTAGGCACACAGCGTCGCCTCGAGCTGTTCTTCCAGTTCGCCCACCCGGCTGCCGTTGCTGGACGGCAGGTCGGCCTCGACCAGCGCGGTCAAGGCGGGGCTGGGATTCAGCGGAGGCGTCGCGTCGTCCAACTTTTCTTGCAGCAGCTCGCGGAACCGGGCGACCCCGTCCTTGCGAGCCCCGACCGGGCCGGATTTCAAGCGGATCGGCCGTTCCTGGTCGAAGAGCAGGACCTGAGTTGGCTGGTTGTAGGTCTCGATCACCCGGTCGCCTTCGGCTGTCGGGTCCGGGTCGAAGCCCATGCGCTGGAGCGCTCGGCTCATCGTGCGAGGGTGAGAGGCGTTGGTGATGTTGACGTGGTACTCGTCCACGAAGTTCGGCGCGAAGTGTTCGTGCAGAGCGATATCGCAGGGGCGCTGCCCCCCGGTGTTCTCAACGATGATCGGAGCGTTGATGGCGATGATGCAGCCGTAGCGACCACGATTTCGGGCCAGCCAGCCCAAGATGTCTTCGTGGGCACGCAGGGAAGCGGTCGAGGTGAGGGTGAGCGTGCCATCCTGGTCGACCTCCATCACGGCACCGCCGCTGCTTTTGCGGGGCGCCCAGGCAAGGTCCAGGCCGAGGTATCGGGGTGAGTGGTATCTCTGGGAGCGAGTCACAAGTCCTTCCAGCGGGAGATGAAGCCTGTTAGCGCGGCGCGAGCCCCCGGCAAGCGGGCGCCCCCTTGGCGGACCAGCTCGACCAGTCCTCCACTCAAGCGCTCCAAGGCTTCGTTGTACGGGAACCACCACATCTCGTGGGGCTGTTGCAGTGCATCGACCAGCACGGTGCGCGCTCGCACCAGGTGGTACAGGGCGAAGCGCGAGTTGGTGACACCATGTCCGGTGTCCTTGGTCCCCCCCCAGGCGGCCATGGGCAAGGCGCCGGTAAAGGCATGGTTGTTGACCGTGACCACGCCGCAGTCCAGCCCCAGGCCCAGCGCCTGGCCCAGGTCCAGATCACGGGTCCAGATCGAGGTCGTCAGGCCGAAGGCCGTGCCATCGACCCGAGCCATCACCGCGTTGAGGTCTTCGAAAGGAGCGATGGGCAGCACCGGCCCAAAGGTCTCTTCGCGCATCACCGGCATGTCATCGCTGACCCCCGTCAGGACCGTCGGCTGGTGGTACCAGCCCGGTCCCGGCGCGCCGCCCCCGGCCCGCACGACCGCGCCCTGCGCGACCGCGTCCGCCACATGGGCCTGGACCCGCTGAAGCTGAGCCGGCGTGATCAACGGACCCACATCCAGCAAGGGACGCAGCTTTTCGGTACGCGCAACCACGCGGTCCACAAAGTCTTCGTAGACGCGGGCATCCACATAGCAGCGCTCCACCGCCGCGCAGTTCTGTCCAGCCAGGCCAAAAGCCGCCCAGCAGATGCCCTCTACGGCGCGGTCCAGATTGGCGTCCGCCAGCACCACGGCCGCGTCCTTGCCGCCAAGCTCCAGGCCGCATGGGATCAGCCGCTCGGCGCAGCGCACGTTCACCGAGCGTCCGGTGCGCACGCTGCCCGTGAACAGCACCACGTCCACACCGGCGTCGATGAGCGCCTGACCTTGGGCGCCGCCGCCCTGGACCAGACGCACGACATCTGGCGGCAGGGTCTGGGCACACAGCTCAGCGATCAGAGCGGCCGTGCGCGGGCTGTGCTCACTGCACTTCCAAGCCACGCTATTGCCGGCCAACAGGGCCGGAATGATCGTGCGCAGCGGGATCGCCACCGGTAGATTCCACGGGCTGATCAAGCCGACCACGCCCACGGGATCGAGCTGGATCCGGCCGCTCTTCTTTGGGTAGTTCACCGGGCTCAGGGTCAGGGGGTCGCCCATGAGCAGGTCGTCGATATGAGCCAGCCACCACGAGAACAGGTCGTGGTTCGCCACGATCTCGGATGTCCAGGCTTCTCCTGCCGGCCGGCCGCACTCTTCGGCCAGGATCCCGACGATGTGGTCCGCCTTGGCCAGGAAGGCCTGGTGCAGGTCCGCCACCGCCCATCGACGACGCTTAAGGCCCAGATCGTGCCAGACCCCTTGGGCGTCTCGTGCCGCCTGGACGGCAGGCGCCACCTGATCCAGCGGTGTGACCGCCACCGTCGCCACTTGCTGGGCAGTCCGCGGATCGATGCAGGCGATGACCTGCCGACCACCCGGATCGACTTGGAGCAGGCCAGCCACTCAGGTCGCCCGGATCCGGCGACCCTGCCGGTGCAGGCTGACCACCGAGAGCCCGAAGGTGGCCGCAAAGAGCAGGCCGAGCACGTCGAAGCCAGCCGACAGCGGACTGTCGGAGATCAACACCGCGGTGCCGGCGTGGAACTGCGCCCAGGTTCCGATGTGCAGATAGCGGTCCAAGGTCAGGCCCCACAGACTGAACAAGGTGATGGCTCCGCCCAAGGGGACCAGCAGCGCACGCCCGGTCCAGCCCCGTTGCAGACACACGGCCGTCAGGACGTGGGCCGAGGCCGCAGCCAGCCAGCAGCTCAACAGGAAACCGGCGTGCAGCAGGGGCAGCGGCAGCGCGAGATCATCCAGGGGGATCAGGTAGCTGAGCATCCAGTCCGGCGCGCGCCAGGCGGCGAAACCCACACCCAAGGCGTAGACCGTGGCGAAGAGCATGGCCGCCCGAAAGCTGGGACCGAAGGGGTCGGGGCGCCGCGCGACCAGGACGCGACGACCGACAAAGGCCAGCAGGGAAGCAGCGATGAACACAGTTGGCACGTCGATGATGTAGGTCTCACACCTCCCGCGGCTCAAGCCTCTCTTGGGGAACCGACAGATGAGGCAGCCGGCGCGAAGCCGCAGCATAGCGCACGCCAGTTGTCCGGGGTCGGTCAGGCGGAGCGATCAGGCGGGGCGACCCGCCTGGGACCACCGCACCGCGGGCACCTGTTCGAAGTGCACCACCAGCTCGGCGGGAAGGTGGGCTGCGATGTCGGCCGCGACAACGCGCGCCTCGCGGCGGTGCGCGTCGCTGCCCGAGGCGTGCAAGAAGCAGGAAGCGGTCGCCGCAAGCCCGAGCCTCTTCTTCGGCGGAGGAGAGCACCTCGGCGTCGCCTCCAACCGACGCGCCCAGCAGCAGCAGGCGGGCCCACTCGCGCCGGTCTCCGCCGCACGAGAGGATGTCCATGGACTCGGTCAGGGCCTCGGCGTCAGCCGTCAAGACCCCCATGATACCGACAAAATAGGCGCCGACTGCCACGTAGCCCGACCGCCCCGCATCGACCTCGGCGGCCTTGCATGTCGCCAGTGCGGCCTGGTGATCGGCCACTCCCAGGCGCGCCTCGAGCTGGGCCTCGCGGTATGCCAGCCGGACCCCGGCCCGCGCGTCGCGATCCAGCGCGTGACGCGCCTCGACCAGTTCTTGGCTGCAACCGTCCACATCCCCCACGGAGTTCAGCACCTGGGCGCGACCAACCCGCACCAGCGCGCGCTCGTAATGCAGGTCGCCGCTGGCCGAGACGTGCAGCGCTTCATCCAGCGCGGCCAGCGCGCCCTCGACCCGACCCAGGCGCCGACGGCAGACGGACAGCCAGTACAGGGCTTCGACCAGATCCTTGTGCAAGCCATGAACGCGCAGAAAAGCCGACTCCTGTTCGAGGTGACGCACACCGTCGTCGAGCTGGCCCTCTTCGGCCATCATCACGCCCAACCAGCCGTGGGCCAGGGCGGCGCAGAGCGGCCGGTCCTGTTCCAAGGCCGTGTCGATGCAGCGATGGCAGAGATCCGCTGCCTGATCGGGGTGGGCGGCGGCGTACAGGTTGCGGGCCACCAGCAACAGGGCCCTGGGCAGTGAGGGGTCCTGTGGACGCTGGTCCAGGATGTCGAGCGCTTCGTCCGCCATGGAGCCCGCCCGGCGCTCGTCGCCAACCGCCTGGTAGACGGTCGCCAGGTCGACCAGCGCACGGGCGAGCAAGCTGTCGTCCGCAACGTCCTCGGCGAGGCGCCGCGCGGCGTGCAGGGCTTCCGCGGCTTCTTCCCGGCGGCCCAGACTCTCCAGCACTTCGCCGCGCACCACGGCGAGCTGCGCCGCGACCGCTGGCGAGATCCTGGGATGGCTCACCGCACGATGCAGGACGCCCAGCGCATCGGCGTCCTGGCCGTGGGTGTGCAATTGCTCGGCCAGACTCAGGAGTGCCTCGGGGGCGCCACGCCCCTCGATTGCGTGCGCGCCATGCCAGGCGACGCGTTGATCACGCCAGGCCGTGGAATCGAGCCTTGCCAGCGCGGTTGCCAGGCCGCGGTGCAGGACAATTCGGCGCTCTGCCGGGACCTGGCGCACGACCAGGGTGCCCACCGCGGGGCGCCGCAGCCGCAGCCAGTCCCCGCTCTCGCGACGCTCCATCTGTGCGAGGCCAGTCCGGATCAGTGGTCCGTGCGCGCCGTCCAGCGGGTCCAGCTCAGCGACTTCGAGCGCGACATCGAGGGGCAGGGCCGCGCCAGCGACCGCCATCAGGTCCAGCAGCCTGCGAGCCGGCGCTCCCAAGCCCGCGAGCACGTCTCCAAAGAGCCGAACCATTCCCGTCGTCGGCGTGAGGGTGACGCTACGATCCAGCCGCCAGATGCTGGCGCCGTCGTCGCCGATCCCCTCGAACCACAGCGCCTGGCGCGTGACCAGCTCGTTCACGGCGAGGACCACGATGGCCGGCAGTCCCCCGGACATGCGATGCAGCCGAGCCGCCAGCCCGGCCGGCGGCGACCGGGTCCCCAGCATTCCCCGCAGCACCTGCCCGACCTCGCCAACGGTCAGGACCCGCAGGCCGACCTCGTGTCCAGTGACATAAGGGGCAGGGCGCACACCCGTCACCACGCACGCGGCATTGGGCGCGGCACGAAGCACCTCGGCGAGGACCCGGCCAGCCTCTGGCGCGCACTGCTCGGCGCCCTCCAACACGACCAGCACAGGCCCCTCGGCGGCTTGGTCAGCCAGGGCCTTGCCCAATGATCGGGCGTCGGTCCTCACCGGTCCGGCCAGGCGGGCGAGGTCCCGGGCAAGCTGATCGATCACGTCATTGGGTGGGCCACGGTCCGAGCAGCGCAGGGCGATGGTCTCGAAGCCCAGATCGCGGGCCGCGGACAGGGCCCAGCTCGCCATGCGGCTGGTGCCGCTGCCGATCTCACCGGTGATCACCACAACCCCACCCACGTCAAACGCGGCCTGGATCGCACCGATGGCGGCAGCGCGGCCCACCATCGGGGGGCGCTCCAGGGTTCGGTGGACGCCCCCGCTGCCGGTCAACATCGCCAACGCGATCCCGGCCGAGGAGGGACGGGCCGTCGGGTCGCGGGCCATCAGGCGAGACACGGTGTCCAGCAGGCGGGCCGGCGCGTCCAAGCAGATCTCCGACAGGGCCAGAGGGTCGGTGTCACGCGTTGCCTGGAGGTATCCGGCGGCGCCGCGGGCTTGGTAGGGACGAACCCCGGCGAGCGCTTCGTAGAGGGTCACACCCAGGCTGTAGAGGTCGCAGCGATGATCGACCTCGGCCCCCGAGAGCTGCTCAGGGGCCATGTAGGCATAGGTGCCCATCACATCCCCCAAGGTCGTCGTGAGCGGGTCCGCCGGATCCGCCGCGAGCCCCAGGTCCAACAACAGGACCCGTCGATCATCAGCCAGGTAGATGTTGCTGGACTTCACGTCTCGATGCACGATTCCACGTTCGTGCAGGTAGCCCAGGACCCGCAGGATGCTGGTGGCCACGATGCTGGCCTGCTGCGGATCCAGCGGCCCACCCGACTTGACGCACTCGGACAGGGTGCGACCGCGGAGCAGCTCCAAGACCAGGTAGGGCTGGGGGCCGTCCACCGCCTCGCTGCAGCGCGGCAGGCCGGGATGCGACATGCGCGCCAGCAGACGCCCCTCGCGCAGGAAGCGCTTGCGATGCGCTACGGAACGGTCCGCCTCGCGCAAGACCTTGAGGGCCACATGGCGCCCCTCGCCATGCTCGGGCACGGCCCGGTACACATCGGCCAGGCCGCCGGCGCCGATGCGCTCCTCGATCTTCCAACCATCCAGCGTGTCCACTGTCAATCCTCAGCGCTTGTTGCCGACGTCGCCGCCGGGTGGAGGCCCCATCCCTGCCTGGCCGTCTGGTGGCCCCATCCCTGGCTGACCACCTGGACCGCCCGGTGGGGGCTGACCACCCGGTGGGAGCTGACCGCCCTGCCCCTTCGGACCGGGGCCGCCGCTGTGGACCTGGGTCCAGAGGCCAGGTCCCGGTTCACCCATGGGCTCTTCCATGCTCTCTTGCAGCGCCTTGATTGCGGTGTGCAATTCCGTAATCGCGGACTGGACGTCTTGAGCCGAGAGGGTCGTCGCCCGTGGGTCATAGGCGATGGTGCTGGCTGGAAGCACGCCTGTCGTCTGGATCTCGGACAGGGCCAGCTCGAGCTGGCTCACCCGTTGGTCCAGCATCTCCACCCGCGCCGCCGAGACAGGCCGGGACGCCGCCTCTTCCTTCCGCCTGCGCCGGGCATCGGCCTCGACCAGCTTGTCCAAGGTGCCCGCCACGCTGCCGCCCTCGTAGGGGATCCGTGCGGCGTCAGGCGCTTCACCGCTGTCGCAGGCGAGCAGCAGCAGGCATGGGCACAAGATGAGCTTCATCGGTAGGAAGCGTAGCAGAGGTGCCGAATGACCGGTCTCGTCTCTCAGCCCGGAGACCGTCAGCGCGGCATCCGTGAGGCCATCCACGCATCGACCAGCGGCCACACATGGATCGGCGCGAGGCGGCCCAGCACCAGGTCCAGGTGACCCCAGTGGACATCGTGGTGCCAGTCATCGAAGACCTGCCAGGTCCTGTCGCGGCTGCCGCTGCGGGCATAGGCCACCTTGGCGTCAGGCGGCGGCATCAGGTGGTCCTTGTCGCCCGCGATGACCAGCAGGGGCAGGTCCGTCTGCGACCAGGCTTCATCCCACTCGAAGCGCCCAGTGGCTGCCCAACGGGCCATCTCCTGCCAGACCTTCACCGAGGTCCAGTCCAGGCCAAGCTCCAGGCGTTCCTGCAACACGGCGGGCTCGATGCTGCCCGGCCACCAGCCACTGATCGGGAAGGCATAGCCCGCGATGTCCGACACCCCGTAGATCCGCGACAGCAGCCGGCCCGCCAGGCGGGTGCGAACCTGGACCGCGGACATCCACGGCGCGTCCCGAAAGCTGTGGGTGATCTGGCCAAGCAGCTTGAGGAAGCGGTTGGACTGGGCGAAGCTGTACACCGCGCCGATGCCGACGATGCCCAGCGGGAGAGGCTCGGCGGCGACCTGGGCCGCGGTCGACATCTCGGCGGCGGCCGCGAACAGCGCCGCCCCGCCCAGGGAGTGCCCGATCCAGAAGGCCGGGCCAGGCAAGGCGGCCGCGGCCAGGCGCACGTCCAGCACGTAGTCCGAGAAGACTTCGGCCCCCGACACGCCCGCCTTGCGGCTGCGACCGTGGCCCCGCAGCTCGAGGTCCCAGGTGTCCCAGCCGCGCTGCGCCAGCCACGCGGTCCAGGAGCGATGGCTGTTGTGCCAGGAGTAGCGATTCTGTGCGAAGCCGTGAACCAGCAGCACCGGGGGACGCGTCGGACCTGT
>JAADHA010000129.1:0-5978 GCA_013152105.1 Oligoflexia bacterium
GCCCCCTTGACGGCAACTCTCAGTCGGAGTTTCGTTCCGGGAAAACGGTCTTGGCCTGACAGAGCAGGTCAGCGACTGGGAGCGTGGGCGAGGGCAGGTTCTGGCCCCGCAGGGAGTCCAACTCCCGGGGCTCAACTGGCCCCGGGGCCAGTTCTACAGGCAGAATACCACAGCACCCACAACCGCGGCACCTCCAGCCACCGGCCCCCCCCCACGGCGACGACACTCAGGTGCTCCGCGTCGTGATCACAACCTGGTGCGGCCCTCGCCGGGTCCCCACGCCTTGCGACTGCCGTTCTGTTGCCTGTGCGGGTGTCGAGAGCCCGTGGGCACTCCTGGAGCCTCCGCTGAGGCAGCCAGCCAGGCCGGCCAGAGCCCACGTGGTGATCACAACCTGCTGCGGCCCCTGCGGGATCATTCATTGCTCAATCTGGCGCACCCGCGGTGCGCACCAGCCAACACAGATGGACTGGATCCTAACAAATATTGTGCCACCTATTATACTCCACCCTCTACCCGTGGGCGCGTCGAAAACCGCGCTGGCTACTGCTCCATGAGGCGCAATCTCAGCATGTCCGGAATCACCCCGCCGGGTACCGCCGGCGCAAGCCCCACAGGCCCAAGGGCAGCAGCAGCAGCAGCGCCGTACTACCGGTGCCCGGTCCGCTGTCGGCCGAGGCGCCTCCGCAGCCGCAACCCGCGCGACCGCCGCAATCGGAACTACCGGGGCTGTCGCTGTCCACCGGGCCGGCCTGCACGGGCAGCGCGACCTCGTAGTTGCCGGTGTTGCGGGCGTCGTGGAACTCGCTCTGCCACTGGACCACCTGGTCGGCCCGGCCCTGGGTGGACCACGCCCATACGATCCCGGCCCGCGTCGTCACCACCACATCCACCAGACCATCGCCGTCGATATCGCCCACCGCCGGCGAGCCCAGGATCCACTGTCCGGTCAGCTTGGGCCAGCCATCGGCCAAGTTGCCATCGACATCCCAGGCATACATCAGGTGCCCCGCGCTGCCGTAGATGACCTCGGGCCGTCCGTCCCCGGTGATGTCGGCGATCACTGGGGCCATCAGGAATTGCAAATCCTCGATCTGCCGTGGCCAGCCGGGCAGGTAGTCCCCGGTCGCGCCCGACCAGGCGGCCACGCCGTGCTGGGCGTCCATCCAGAAGCTGGCCGCCAGGCTGGCGACCCACAGGCTGCTGGTGCCACCGATGACCGGGTCGGGAACGCCATCGCCGTCCATATCGCCAAAGGCCGGGTTGCTGGCCATCTGGAGCAGGCTGGGGACGTTGGCGGTGTTCTGCCCGGGACCGAAGTCGCCCTCCAGGTAGGACAGGTCCAGCACGGTGTCACCAGCTCCGTCGATGATCCCCGTCTGGCCCAGCATGATGGGGTCGAAGATCTCGAGCGTCCCGTCCATGTCCAGGTCGGCCAGCGCTGGACTGGCCGGGTGGCCTTCGCCGATCATCGGCAGCAGCAGGGCTTCCGCGATGAGCCCGTAGCTCAGCCTGGGCCAGCCATCCCAGGACTGCCCGGTGGTCGCGTCGAAGAGGTGGGTGACGACGCGCGTGCCGTCCTTGGCGCCCTCGTTCGTGCCTTGCAGGATGTCCAGATCGCCGTCCCCGTCGATGTCTCCTACGGTCGGACTGGCGATGATCCGGAAGCCATAATTGCCGCACAGCTCCGGCGCGCACACCTCGATCGGGTAGGGGCCCCAGTCCGAGCCGTCTCCGTCCACGACGTACAGGCGACTGTCCATGCCCGCGGCGATGATCTCGTTGTCCCCGTCGCCGTCGAGGTCCGCAAGCACGGGCGCCGCCATGAAGCCCTGGTCATAGCTGTGGTTGGCATCGAATTCGTCGCTCTCTCGGCCGATGTTCTGGTAGGGAAAGCCTGACAGCAGGGTGCCGTCGGCATGCCACGCCCAGATCGTGCCTTCCATGGTCGCCACGACCACGTCCGCCATGCCATCCCCATCGACATCCCCGGCTGCTGGCGAGGCGATGATCGAGGCGCGCGGCGCGGGCACTCCCCCCGTGGTGTAGGCCGTGGCCACGTTGCTCCAAGGTCGGTCCAGCACCGCGGTCGAGACGGGCCAACCAGGCAAGGCGGTGCCATCTCCGTAAAGGGCCAACACGTCCCCCGAGGAGCTGGCCACGACGACCTCGAACACGTCGTCATCGTCGAGGTCCACCAGGACCGGAGACGCCTCGGCCGAGCCGCTCAGGGCCAAGGGAAAGCCCGGCTTCAGGTCGGGGTCCGGGCTGACATGAAACAGCTTGCGCTGCAGTCCGACCAGGCCCTTTGCATCCGTGGCGGTCAGGCGCAGCGTCACCGCGGGCCCGTGGACCCGCTCCATCCGGGCCACGACGGTCTCATCATCAGGCGCCTCGGGGACCGCGATCTCGGGCAAAGAGGCGATATCCAGGGTGGCGATCACGCCGTCGGTCGGCGTGGTGGCGCTGCCCGAGGCGACGGTCTCCCAGGTCTGTGGGTCATCCCCGCGGCCTGCCTCCAAGACCCAGTCGTAGCCGCTGCTGCGGTCCGCCGATATGCGGGCCGTGATCTCTACCTGCCCCACGGTCAGGGGGTCGACGGTCTGAAACCAGGCCGGGCTGTCGATGCTCACGATGGGCGGGATCCGGCCCGCGGCCACGGCCTCGACCGCCGCCGCCGCGTTGATGCGGCCATAGCCATAGAAGAGATCCCAGCCCGGACCCGCCGGGTAGCCGTTGAAGGTCGCGCGCTCGTCCTCGGTGAACGCGATGTCGGTGGCGGACGCGATCAACACCTGCTCGACCTCGCCCGGCTTCAAGCGCTCGCCCAGGCTGTCAAGGGCCGCCGACTGGACCAGGCCCACCAGCCCGGTCGTCTTGGCCGTCGCGCCGGTGGCACAGGCCGGAGACGACGCCGACAACACAAGCCGAGGCCCGTAATTGTTGCAGTTGATCGCGGTCATGAAGGTGTAGGCGCCCTGGTCGCCGGGCCCGTCGAAGCGGACCGCCTTGACGTAGAGCACGTTGTCCAGCACCGCCGGGTAGTTGTGGTGGTACTGGTTCTCGTCCCCGGCGGCACCCACCACGACCGTGCCCTGGTCGAAGGCGTAGGCGACCGCGGCCCGGGTCGAGTCCGGGCTGGACATCGCCCCGACAGCCTGGGAGATCGACACCGCCCCCATATCGGTGGCGTACACGATGCCCTCAGCCGATCGCGTTCCGTCCGTGACGAAGGTGTCGCCAACCCGCACCGGCAAGACCGCGCAGTTCGGGCACATACCGATGTGGCCACCACCGCCATCCCCCTCGGCGGCGGCCTCGGTCGCGACGCCGTTGCCGTGTTCGCCGTAGTCGCTCTCCAGCCGGTGAAAGGCGTCGTTGTCGTCGTCGAAGAAGTCCCAGCCCGAGATGTCGTCGGTGTAGCCATTGCCGTCGTCGTCGACGCCGTCGCTGAAGGTGTAGATCAGGTCGCTGACATCCAGCACATCGGCCCAGCCATCGGGGCCCGCGTTCCAGTCCACCCTGGGATCGGCTTCGTAGTCGACGATGTTGACCAGGCCGTTGCCATCGAAATCGTAGGTCGCGGACTCCACCCCGTCCGCGCCCTGGGGCAGGGGCAGCTCGGCCGTGTTGAGGAAGAACTTGTTGCGCAGGTTGTCATCCGACCAGTCGATGCCGCTGTCGCCGATGGCCACGATCACATCGAAGCGGCCCGCCGTGGTCCGCAGGGCACGGTCCAGCCCGCTGCCACTCCCCAGGGCCCGCTCGGACTCTCGCACGGTCTTCCGAGCGCTCTGCGGGATGTAGGAGATCAGGTCCCAGTCGGTGCCGAGATCGGCGGGACAGAGATCCGGCCGGTCCTTCTCGCCACACTTGGGGAAGGTGGACATCGGCACTGTGCCCCCCGCGATCGAGACCGGGAGAAGCAAGGCGACGAGGACCGCGGCAGACAGGACGCGGGACGAGGGGAGGCTGTGGCGAGGCACGGCGCGATCCTGGGGCAGGTGGGCGGCCGCATCGTAGCCGGTCGCGGCCCCAGACCAGACCCGCCACAGTCGGACTACACTGAGGCGGACCAAGGGAGCGCCTGTGCTGATCGAGCTTCGACATCGGTTCCCCACCCCGCCCGAGGTGGCCTTCACGGCCCTGTTCAGCGAAGCCTACGAACAGGCCAGCGCCGCCCAGGTCCGCGTGGAGCGGACGGTCCTCGAGGACCGCTCCAGCGAAGGCCAGCGCGTCCGCCGAGTCCACGTCAACCCCGAACGGACCTTCCCCGCACCGCTCGCTCGGGTCATCGGACATGACCGCTTCAGCTACGTCATCGAGGAACAGCACGACCTGGCCGCCACCCGGATGGACTGGGTCGTGGTCCCCGACGCCGCGGCTGACAAGGTCAAGATCCGGCTCGTGGCAGCTCACGGCGGTCCCCGAGGGTTGTGAAAGGGTGGTCAAGATCAACATCACTGTCCGCGTACCCGTCGTGGGCGGGCGGATCGAGCGACAAATTGGGGCAGAGTTGCGGTCCAACTACGAGACGGCCGCCCAGTTCGCCCAACACTGGCTCGCGGAGCACGCATGATCCCCCTCCTTTCCGCTCCCATCCTTGGACTGCTCCTGGGCAGCACCGCGGCCCCGGCCGCCTACGGCGTGCCCAGCACCGACCCCTACTCCACCGGCTTCCCGTCCTCGGCCGAGCGCGAGCTTCACCTGTGGACCAACGCCGCCCGCGTTGACCCCGAAGCCTTCCGCGACACCTACGTCAAGGCGGGGTGCAGCTTCGACGACTTCGAGGCCACCGAGCAGGTCGCCCACGACCCGCTGTACCTGGACATGGGCCTGGCCGAGGCCACCCGCTTCCATAGCGCCGATATGGACGCGACCGGCAACTTCAGCCACGACAGCAGCGACGGCACCAGCTTCAGCGAGCGCCTCGCCCAGTACTACAGCGGGGGCATGTTCGGCGAGAACATCGCCGTTGGCTACGGCACGCCCTGGAACACGATGATGCTGGGCTGGATGTGCAGCTCCGGTCACCGCGCCAACATCATGTCCGACTACAACGAGTTGGGCACCGGCATCGTCGGCGAGTACTACACCCAGGATTTCGGCGTCGGCGAGCTGGACAGCACCGGGCCGGTCGCCATGGGCGCCCACACGCCCCAGGACCCCAGCGACAGCGCTGACTTCATGGCCGACTGGCTGAACGCCGCCGCGCCGGTCCGCCTGGCGGTGGTGCTGGACAGGGCCATGACCGACCTCGAGCTACTCTACGGCACAGACACCCGCGGCGTCTTCGCCACGACCCTGGCGCTGGAGCCCATCGACTGCCACCTGTACTACTTCACCTGGGAGACCGCCGATGGCACGACCGGCACCTTCCCCGAACAAGGCAGCTACACCTTTGGCGGCGGCTGCACCGACGGGATCGGCTGGGTGCCGGATCAGGCCGACCCCATGGGTGGGCTCGGCGGCTTGCCAGGCGATGGCGCGGGACACGAGGGCCTGGGTGGGTCCTCGGGCGACGGCGCTCCCTACCTCAGCTCCCCCAAGTTGATCGGCTGCAGCGCGGTGCCGGCGTCCAAGACCCAACCCCGGCTGGCGGGCCTGGGGGGGCTGTTGCTCTTGCTCGGCATCATTCGCCGACGACGCGGTCTCGTTGGTTAAGAGGCGCCCATCACCTGGGGTCTCCATGTCACGCCACCGCCGCTCCGCCCTGTTCTCCAGCCTGTCCCTGTCCCTGGTGCTGCTCGCTGGCCTCTTGATCACCCCGCGCACCGCCAACGCAAAGGACCTCCGTGGCCGCGCGGCGCTCGGCGCCAATTTGCAGATGGGCAGCACTCCGGCCCTGTCCCTGCGCTACGGCTTGCCCACCGGAAACCCCGCCGTCAACATCCAAGTCGAAGCCCTGGCCGGCTTCTGGAAGACGGCCGACACGGCGGCCAGCGCCACCTTCGGCGGGCGCCTGCTCTACGGGGTCG
>JAADHA010000129.1:6111-11130 GCA_013152105.1 Oligoflexia bacterium
CGAGTGGGGCCTGGACATCGACCTGGGCTCCCACAGCGCCGTGGGCACCTCGGCCAGCATCGGCGCTGGCGTACACTACTGGTTCTGACCCCGGCCCCTCCCCGGTCGCGCTACGGTCGCGCTACGGTCGCCGGGCTGTCCGCCGGCCTGTCCGCGGACCGTCCGCCCATGCACCCGTGCCCGAGCCGCTCTTTGCCATGACTCTCCGGCGCCTCTTGGCCACCCTCGCCCTCGCGGCCTGCCTGGCCTCGGGCTCCGGCCTCGCGCGCGCTGCCGCCTACGACCCGCAGCTCACGTGGCGCAGCCTGGAGACCGCGCACTTCCGGATCACCTTTCACGGCGGTGAAGAGCGCCTGGCCGAAGAGAGCGCCGCAGCCCTGGAACATGCCTGGGACGAGCTGACGGCCGACCTGGCAACCGCGCCCCGGCGGCGGGTCGAGATCGTCCTGGTCGACCGCACCGACGCCGCCAACGGCTACGCCCAGACCCTGCCGGTCAACACCATCGTCATCTACGTGACCGCCCCGACCGAGGACTCGACCCTCTCCAGCTACGAAGACTGGAACCAGACCATCCTCACCCACGAGCTCACCCACATTCTCCATATGAACACGGTCGAGGGGCTGCCTGGCGCCATTCGATCGGTGCTGGGTCGCGTGATCTCCGTGAACCGCGTCAGCCCCGGTTGGGTCGTCGAGGGGCTGGCCACCTTTGAAGAGACCCGGCAGACCAACGCGGGGCGAGGCCGCAGCAATGTGGCCCAGATGATCAAGCGCATGGCCGTGCTCGACGGCGCCTTTCCGCCGCTGGGGAATATGGACGGTTGGACCAGCGATCCACCGGGCGGCAACCTCCGCTACCTCTTCGGCCAGGACTTCATCCAGTTCGTCTCCGACCGCACCGGCCACGATGTGTGGCGAGACTGGATCCATGTCTACGGTCGAGGGATCCCCTACCTGCTGCCTGGCAAGCGGGTCTTCGGTCAAGGTCTGGTGCCGCTCTACCGCCAGTGGCGCGACGACATCAGCGCCCGCTACCAGCGCCAGGCCGACCGGGTGCGCACCCTGGGCCTCAGCCAGACCCACGCACTGACCGACGCCGACGACCGCTGCGCCGGGCCGCGCTGGAGCCCAGACGGCAGCCACATCGTCTGGACCTGCACGGATCCGCGCAGCGGTACCAACACCTTCGTGGCGGACCGCGCGGGGCAGAACGCCGAGATCGAGCTGAAACAGCGCGGCGCGACCAACTTCTCCTGGCGACCGGACAGCCAGGCGTTCGCCTTCGCCAGCTCGCGCGTCGTCAACACCTACAATGTGTGGAACGACGTCAGCATCCACCACCTCGGCGGCAGGGTCGAACCCGTCACCCGCGGCGCGCGGGCCCGCGACCCCGAGATCGCGCCGGACGGGCGCACGATCCTGGTCGTCACCAACGGCTTGCAGAACAACCAGCTCGCCCGGCTGACCGTGGACCGGCGCGTACAGCCCCTGACAGCCAACGACGACCACACCCAGCTCTCGACCCCCCGCTTCTCGCCGGACGGGCGCACGGTGGCGCTCTCGGTCTGGCACGACGGGCTGCGTGACATCTGGCTGTACACACCGGACGGCGAGCCCTGGCGGCGGGTCACGGCGGACCCGGCCACCGACATCGATCCCGCCTGGTCCAGCGACGGCAAGACCCTGTACTTCAGCAGCGATCGCACGGGGATCTTCAACATCTACGCCATCGACCTGGAGACCGAGCACCTCTGGCAGGTCACCAATGTGCTGGGCGGCGCCTTCTCTCCGACCCCCCATCCCGACGGAAACGCGCTGGTCTTCGAGGACTTTCACAACCACGGCAACGAGATCGCCTGGCTCGACATCGACCGTCAGACCTGGATCGATCGCGGCACCCTGCCTCGCCCGATCCAGGCCGGCCCACCGCTGGCTCGTGCCCTGCCCGCCCCCGACGACGCGCTGGTGGCCACACGCCAGCGCAACATCGTGCAGGCCCGCTCGGACTGGGATGCCGCCAAGACTGCCGAAGACGGGGACAGCTCCGAAGACGGGGACAGCTCCGAAGACGGCTCCACCCCAAAGCGGCCCAAACACAAGCGCGCCAAACCACCCACCAGTCGCCCGCCCGGCCTGGTCGACTCGCCGCCCTACCCGGGCTTGAATGGACTGGGCGGCCCCTTCTTCCAGGTCAGGGATTGGCCGGGGGCCTGGGGATTGCCCGAGGAGGGCTCGCTAGACGCCCCCGACAGCGGTCCCCAGGAAGAATTCGAGACCGATGTCGACACCCCGCGCCCCGAAGAGATCGACTACGACTTCACCCACCCGGTGAAACGCTACTCGCCCTGGGGCAGCCTGCTGCCTCCACGCTACGTCTTGCCCACTGTCTCCAGCACGACCTTCGGCTACCGGGGGGTGTTGTCCACATCGGGGGTCGACACGCTGCGCCGCTATATCTACAGCGGCTACCTGAGCTATCGCACCGACAGCGACTACGTGGGCTACGGGGCCTCGCTGGCCTACAACCGCTGGGATCCCATCTTCACCGCCGGCGTCTACAGCTACACCAATCCCTATGGTGACATCTACACCAGCTCGAGCACGGCTGACTCCGGTGGCGCGTCCGTCCCCTCCATCCAGAGCACCAACACCCGCTACTGGGACAAGCGGATCCGCGCCTATGCCCAGGTGTCCTACCCCCTCGACGAATACCACTCGGTCTTCGGGACCTGGTCCGGCACCTCGCGCCGGTCGCTGCACCCCCTCGACGACAGTGACTACCGGCCCTTCCTGCCGACACGCGGCTTCTTCAGCAGTGTGGGTGGCGGTTGGCGCTACGCCCGCGGGCGGTCCTATGACAAGTCTGTCTCGCCCGAAGACGCGCGCCTGCTGTCGGTGGTGGGCGAGCTGATCAGCCCGTGGATCGGCTCCACCATGCTGGACGATAACGACCAGGCCATGGGCTTCACCCAGTTCCAGGTGACCGGCGAGTGGCGCGAATACCGCACCATCCCCTGGCTGCCCAATCACGTGCTGGCCATGAAGCTGGCCGGTGGACTCTCAGCGGGCGACGCCAATCGCTACGGCTCCTTCCGACTGGGTGGAAGCTTCGGCGAGAGCGGCTACTACACGCTCCCAGACGAGTGGCGCGCGCTGCGCGGCTTCCCCATCGCGGTCGTCTACGGCGACGACTACTACTCCGGCAGCCTGGAGTACCGCATGCCCCTGGTACACTTCGATCGCGGTGTCGGGACCATCCCCTTCTTCGCCCGCTACCTCCGAGCCGGCGTCTTTCTCGACGCCGGAAACGCCTTCGACACATCGACCGCCAGCCAGGCCATCAGCGGGGCGCGGGTCGGGACCGGCGCCGAGCTGGTCGGCACCGCTGTGGTCGGCTGGGGCATTCCGATCACGCTGCGGGTCGGCTACGCCTTTGGAGTGGTCGGCGACGGCGGCTATACGCTGGGAAGCCTCCAGGGATTGTACTGGTGGTTCGGCTCCAGCTTCTAAACAGGCGGGCCGGAATGCTCCCTTCTCCACCTCGCGGAACCCCGGCTCTTGCCATCGGCGGCCTGCTGATCGTCATCTGCTTGCGTGGCCCTCCCGCCTGGGCCGAAGCAGACCAGCCGGCCGGGCTTGCCGCACTGCAGGTCGGCGACTGCGCCACCGCCCTGGCCGAGATCCCCTCCCCCGACGACGACGCCCAGCGGCTGGCCCTCGCTCGCTGTCTCAGCCGCGACGGTGACACCGACCGGGCCTTGCGCCTGCTCGACGCCGTCAGCGACCCGGGGCTTGCCTCCTACACGGGTCTGGTTCGGGGCGAGGCCTTGGCCTCAGCCGGTCGCTTCGAGGCCACGCTGCGTGCCCTCGACGGCCTGGCCTTGCCCGGATCGGCGGGCGAGCGTGTCGCCCTGCTGCGCGGACACGCACAGATCGAGCTGGCCCAGTGGACCCAGGCCCGCGGCACGCTCAACGCCCTGCTCCAGGGGCCGCTGGCCCAGCCCAACCACCAGCCCAGCCCGGGCGGTGCCGACCCTGGAGAGGTCCGCTGGTGGCTGGCCCAGGGCGCGATTCGCCGCAGCGAGCCCGACAAGGCGATCCCGGTCTTGCGGCGCCTGTGGTCCGACAACCCTGCCAGCGCCTGGGCCACACAGGCCGCAAGCTGGCTGTCCGAGCAGGGCCTTCCGGTCGACGACACATCCACCGCGGCCGGTCGCGCCTTGGTCGCCGCGCGGATCCGCACCCTCCAGAGCGCCCACCGCTACCCCGAGGCCCTCGCGCTCCAGGACAGCTTGGGCACCGCCACCTCGCCGGGCTCCGAGGCCCGGCTGGCCTTTCGCGCCAAGGACTATCCCCGGGCGGTCGCTGCCTTCGCGCGCCTGCCTTCACCCACACCCGCCCAACGCTTCGACCACGCCGTCGCGATGACCCGCACCGGTGACTACGACGCGGCCGCGGTGCTCTACCGGGGGCTGGTCGACGCGGCTCCCACCAGCAAGCAGGCAGACCAAGCCAGCTACAAGCTGGGCTACCTGGCCTACGACGCCGGGCGGCTCGACGATGCCATCCGGCTCTTCGCACAGCACCTGCACCGCTACCCAAGCTCCCGCTACACCGAGGACACCCTCTGGTTGCTTGGAGCCTGGTCAAGCTCCAGCGCCTGGACGAAGCCGCCACCGCGCTCGACCGCTTCGTGCGCCTGCACGGCAACAGCGAGATGGCACCCAACGCGGCGTACTGGCGGGCCTGGATCCGCCAACAGACCGGGGATCCGTCCGGTGCCAAGCAGGGCTGGAGAGCGGTCATCTCGCGGTGGCCCGTTAGCGGCGCGGCCTGGATGGCCAGCCAGCGCTTGAATGTGCACCCCGCGGGCGTGCCTACCGTCGGCCCTCCGCCGACCCTGCCCCCTGCCCTCCAGACCGGGGCCTGGCGCCGCGGCACGGCCCTCGCCAGGGTGGGTCTGGATGATTGGGCTCGGGCCGAACTGGCGCCCCTGAAAACCCCCGCCAGGGCCGCG
>JAADHA010000498.1 GCA_013152105.1 Oligoflexia bacterium
GCAGACCCTGTACCGCACGGGGGACGCCTCTCCCATGGTCCAGGCCCTGCTCGAGGCGGCCCGCGCCGGCAAGGTGGTCACCGTCATCGTCGAGCTTCGGGCCCGCTTTGACGAGGCCGCCAATATCGAACTGGCCAACCAGCTCGAGCACGTCGGGGCCAACGTCGTCTACGGCGTCGTGGGCCACAAATGCCACGCCAAGATGACCCTCATCGTGCGTCGAGAGGGCACCAAGGTCCGACGCTACTGCCACCTGGGAACCGGGAATTACCACGCGGGAACCGCGCGAGCCTACACCGACATCGGGCAGCTCACGGCCGACCCCAAGATCGGGCGGGATGTCCACCGGCTGTTCATGCAGCTCACCGGCCTGGGGCAGGTGGTCGAACTCAACCGACTGGTGCAGGCGCCCTTCACGCTGCACAAGATGGTGCTGGAGAGCATCGCCTTTGAGACGGCCGAGGCCCTGGCCGGCCGGCCGGCCCGGATCCAGGCCCGCATGAATTCCCTGTCCGAACCCCGAATCATCCGTGCCCTGTACGCCGCCAGCCAGGCCGGGGTGCAGATCGACCTGCTGGTGCGAGGGATCTGCTGCCTGCGTCCGGGTCTCTCAGGTGTGAGCGACAACATCCGGGTGCGCTCGGTGCTGGGGCGCTTCCTGGAGCACAGCCGCATCTACCGCTTCTTTGCCGCTGGCAAGGACAAGGTCTGGTGCGCCAGCGCGGACTGGATGAACCGCAACCTGCATCGACGGATCGAGGCGGCCTGGCCGGTGACCAGCGCCGAGCTGAAGGCCCGCATCATCCAAGAGACCTTGGATATCTACATGCAGGACAACACCAACGCGTGGGAACTTCAGTCCGACGGCAGCTACCGCCGCTGCAGCCCCGACGGCAGCAGCTCCGCGTTCAACGCGCAGCAGTGGCTGATGACCCGCTTCGCGCGCTAGCGCCTTCGTCAAGTGAATCGTCCGCCTGCAGCTCTACACCGACCGCCTGGAGATACACCTGTTCGCGCTCCAGGTCTGCCGCGGTCAGGGGGTGAGCGGCCAGCCAGTCCGGCGGAAAGCTCATGCGCAGCCGAGTCTGGGGGCGATGCCTGGCCAGCAGGGTGATCGGTGGGAGGGGGCGGTCGCTGCGCCCGCGATGGAGCCGCACGGCGATCCGCAGCAGGACGGCCAGGCGCAAGGCCGACCGACCCAGGCGCCGAGGCAGCGTGTCGAAGAGCTCGGGCTGGAGCTTGCGACGATGACTGCGAACCAGCACCGAGAGCAGGGCTTGGTCCTGCCGTGAGAAACCGGGCAGGTCCGCGTTGGCCAGCAGGTAGCCACCGTGCTTGTGGTAGGAGGGGTGCCCGACCATCAAGCCGATCTCGTGGCAACGGGCAGCCCAAGCCAGCGCCTTGGCCAGCTCGGGATCGCGAAGCTTCCAGTCATCGGTCACCGCACCCAGCATGCGGCGCGCGGTCCGCTCGACCCGGGCCGCCTGCAGCGGATCCACACCCCAGCGTTGGGTGAGGTCGGCGACCGTGGCATCGCGGGCGTCGTCGTGGCGGCGGCGACCGAGCAGGTCCAGGATCGCCCCCTCTCGAATGGTGCCAGTCGCCGCCTCGATCGAGCTCAGGCGCAAGCTGCGCAGGACACCCTGCAGGATGGCGACCCCACCAGGGAAGACCTCTGCCCGATCAGCCGCCAGCCCCGCCAGGTGCAGGTTCCCGATGTCGCCAGCCTCGATCATCGCGCGACGCACACGCTTGAGAGAGCGCGAGTCGATCACGTGCCCAAAGCCCGAGGCCACAATCACCTGCTCGACCGCGTTGATGGTGCCCGAGCTGCCCAGCGCCCGCTCCCAGCCCAGGGACCGAAAGCGTTTTTTGTGCGGCTCCATCTCCAGGCGCGCGGCGATGGCAGCACGCTGAAAGGCATCGCCGTTGATCCTGCCGTCCGGGAAGAAGCGCAGCGTATAGCTGACGCAGCCCATATGAAGGCTCTCTACCGCCAGCGGGCGCAGGCTCTCGCCGATGATGATCTCGGTGCTGCCGCCGCCGATGTCGACCACCAGCCGGCGGGCATCGCGCACCGGGTCGGCCACGCTGTGGGCGACGCCCAGGTAGACCAGCCGGGCCTCTTCGCGCCCCGACACGATGTCGATTGGGTGGCCCAGGGCGGCGTGGGCCCGCGGCAGAAAGCCCAGGCGGTTCTTGGCACGTCGCAGGGAGTTCGTGCCGATGGCCCGCACCGCGCCCACCGGCATATCGCGCAAGCGCTGGCCAAAGCGCTCCAGGCTGTCCAGGGCACGGCGCTGCGCGTCCGCGGTGATCGCGCCATCTGGGCCGATGCCGGCCGCCAGGCGGACCCGATCCTTCATCCGGTCGACGACGACCAGCCGACCGCCATCGACCCGCGCCACCAACATATGGAAGCTGTTGCTGCCCAGGTCCACCGCCGCGACCAGCTCGGGAGCCGCAGCGCCATTTGCAGCGCCCTGCGCGGTGGCCATCAAACCGTCCTGGTCATCGGCGTGTGCCATGGAGCCACGCTAACCGGTCAGCCGGGGGCCCCGCCGCGACCGCTCTGCCACACCGCAAGCCGCCGGGATAGTCAGCCACCGCGCACCTTCCCCAAGATCCCGAGCCTCCGTGTCCCTCGTCCTGCTGCTCAGCCTGGCTTGCACCCACAACAAGACCCAGGTAGCCGACTCTGGCGGTACCACATCGACGATCAGCACGGTGGTCGGGGACTGCGACCCCACCGTCGGGATCCCCGTCGGCAACCTGGGCGACCCCACCGAGTTCTTCGCCGCTGACGCTCACGCCGATGTCTTCGGGACAGAAGCACCCGATCCCTGGGCGGTCCACCTGGGATTCCCCAGTCGCGACGCCTCCACCAGCGTGTCCATGCTGTGGCGGACCGACGTAGACACCATGTCCAGCCTGGTCGAATTCGGTCCCGCAAAGGGCTTCCCCAAGGGCGCCAGCCAGGTCGCCGGCTACACCTTCCTCTACGGCAGCGGCGAGATCGGCACGGGTGCCTACCGCATGCACGAAGTGCGCCTCTGCGGCATGCTCTCGCCCGGTACCACCTACAGCTACCGGGTGGGCGGAGAAGGCCACTGGTCGGACAGCACCACCTTCTCCACCCCCGAGCCAGCCGGCAGCGTGGACACCTTTCGCGTGGCCTTCGCGGGCGACTCGCGCGACGACATGACGACCTGGGGCGCGATCCTGGCGGCGATCGACGCCCACTCCCCTGATCTCATCGTGTTCAGCGGCGACATGGTCATGTTCGGATCCAACCAGGAAGAGTGGGATGACTGGTTCGCCGCCACCGGGACCGTCCTGGCCCGCACCCCCTTCCTGTCCAGCCACGGCAACCACGAGTTTCTGGCCCAGAACTACTTCGCGCAGTTCGGATTCCCCGGAAACGAAGAGTGGTTCGCCTATGATTACGACGACATGCTGCTGTTGTCCCTCAACGACACCGTGCGGGACCCCGACCAGATCGCGACGGAACAGCGGACCTTCATCCAAGACGAGTTGGGCGCCACCACCCTGCCCTGGCGCATCGCCACCCACCACAAGTCCGCCTACTCAGTCTGCACCACCCACGGCTCGGACAAGACCGTCCGCGCCGCCTGGTCCGACGCCTTCGAGGACGGTGGCGTGCAGGTCGTGGCGGCGGGACACAACCACATCTACGAACGCAGCGTGCCCATCCACAACGAAAAGAAGGTCGCCCCGGGCCAAGGCACGGTCTACCTGGTGACCGGCGGAGCCGGGGCGCCGCTATACAACCGGGTCAAGGACGAATGGTTCAACGCGGTCAACAACCCAGTGAACCACTACATCATCGCCGACTTCGGGCCAACCCAGGTCGACATGGTCGTCCGCGACATCAACGACAACATCATCGACCAGTTCACCGTGCCGCGCTGACCGACCGCGCCGGCTCACCAGGCCGACTCACCAGGCCGGTGCCGCCCCGGAAGCCACCCAGATCCCCAGCCCCCCGGTGAGCAGGCCGCACAGCAGGCCGGCGGCCAGCAGCCACCAGGCGGCGCTGCGACCCGCCGCGCTCCGACCGGCCGTCCACAGCACCAACACGCCGCCGATCACCAGCGCCATCGTGAAGAAAGCCAGGTGCTCCTTGCTCTCGAAGTGCCGCGCCACGCCGATATTGTGGTGGACCAGGTTGGGCTTCACCTGCCCTCGATAGGTCGGGTAGATCAGCCAACCGCTCAGCGTGGAGACCAGCACCAGGACCGCCGCCAGCGTCGCGCTCAGCAGCGTGCCTCGGCTCAAGCCAGCCCGGCGCCGCAAGCTCAGCAGCGGGTGGATCAGCACGGCCAGGCCCAGGACTGCGACGTGACCGTGGAGGCGCTCGGCCAGGGCGTAGAGGTCTGGACTCACGGGACCGCCAACATCGCGAGAACGCAGGGCAGGACGACCAGCACAACCAGCCAGGGCGCGCGCGCCAGCCAGCGCTCGGCCCGAGCTTGCCGCGCAGAGCCGGCGGATCGCAGGGCGACCAGGACCAGGGTCGCCACCCCGGCGCCGTGGAGAGCAGCCGCGGCGATCCGCCAGTAGTAGGGGATGGTCGCCTGGAGCAGGACCGAGCCCAGCGGGGGAC
>JAADHA010000046.1 GCA_013152105.1 Oligoflexia bacterium
AGTGCTGCTGGGGGCAGTGCTGCTGGGGGCAGTGTCAGGCATCGCTCACGCTGTATCCGACGACTGCTTCGCGCGGGTGCGTCGCACTGGCCTTGCCAGCTTCGCCGGCCTGACCCGCCTCGGTCCAGGCCACGGCCGGGCTGCTGTGGGCCAGCGAGCCGCCACGATCATCGCTCCCCGAGGCCGCCACATCGACGTACTGATCGGTGGAGTGCAGAGCTGCTGACATTGGGCTTCACGGAAGCAGTAGCCATCGTGGATCGCGACGTGCTCACGGGCAGAGGGTGGAGCGCGCCGCGGGCGCTCCAGATTGAGCTGTGGATGATCCCGCGTGGGCCACACCATGTGGTGAGCACCACGCCGAGATCGTGGTCACGGCGAAAAGCGAGTCGGGCTGGACCAATGCCCGCCCTGCAACGAGCACGTCACCCGCTACGGCCCCTTCCTGATGAACACCGAGACCGAGATCGGGCAGGCGATCCGCGACTGGCAGCCCGGCACCCTGACGGACTGAGGATCAGTCGCGGCAGGCGCCGCTGTCATCACGGTCATCACGGTCATCACGGTCATCACGGCGACCGCGACGACGCCCCACGATGCCAACCAGTCCCAGCAGCAGGGTCCAGGCCGCCGGTGAGCTAGCGGGAACGCCGCTACACCCACAGCCACCAGCGGTCTTGCCGCCATCGCCCGTGCCGGTGTCGGTGCCGGTGCCGGTGGTACCGCCGCCATCGCTGGCCGTCCCCCCGTCCGTGGTCCCGCCATCACTGGCCACGCCCGAGTCACCCGTGTCGCCGGTGTCGCCTTTCGCCACAGCCGCGACACTGCCGACCGCACCGTTTTCACCCTCGACCACCTCGGTGGCCCAGTCCTCGCCGTCGGCCCCAGCCGCGAACAGGCCGTAGTACCAGGTCTCGCCGGGCAACCCGTAGCTGTCGACGGCTTCGTGGGTGTCACCCCAGTGCGGAGCGAAGTCCACGGCGATGATGCGCCCGTCGTCCGGGCTGGTCGGCCAGGTGTCTTGACGCGCGACCAGGACCGTTCCGCTCAGGGGCTGGATCCACGGGTCCGTCCAGCTCAGGTTCACCACCTTGGCGTCATCGTCGCTGGCCTGGAGCCCAACCCGTCGGTAGTGAGCCGGCGGGTCATCGAGCTGCACGACGCAGACATCGTCGATTTGCCACCCACCGAATTCCAGACCCGCGTCGCTTTGCAGGGTCCAAGACAGGTCGACGCCACCCTTGTCGTCGACCAGACCGTCGAGGGCCACATCCTGGTGGGTCCAGTCCATGTCCAGGTGTTGCTGCGTACCCCCGCTGGTCGCGGTGTTCTGCCAGACGGGAGTGCCACCCACGGACAGCTTGGCGGTGTCGTAGCGGGCGTCCTCAACCGTGAGCCAGCGCTGATAGCTCAGCAGCAGCATCAGCCCGGTCTCGCCCAGGTCAACCCAGGGAGACTCCAGGTAGAGCTGGGTGTTTGCTTCATAGTCGCCCGCGAGATCGATGCCCGCGATAGATTCACCACCAAAGGCGGTCGGTGGGTCCCACTCGCCCTCGCCGGTCGGCGTGCCGATCTCCCACTCGTCTACTGCCCGCCCTAGCGGTGGACCGGCCGAAGACAGACCCGTGCCATGTAGCCAGCCATCGGCCCCGGTCTCGAAGTCTTCGCACCAGAGTTCCTGACGATCTCCAACCCAAAAGGCCCCCACAGCGTCGGGATCGCCATCGTTCGAGGCCACCACCTGGGTGCCATCGGTCGACGCCATGGTCACCAGGTAGCGCACCTGCGCGTTGGCGGGCTGCCGTGGGATCACGGCGGACCAGGTCGTGTCATCGGTCGGCGTCAGCGCCACCGAGTCCCATCCCGAGAGCGCCGCGAGAGGGTCAAAGTTGCTCGGGGCCGGCAAGTCCCCGTCGATGGTGTACCACAGCGTCACCGAGTCCTCGTCCAGCCCGGAACAGTCCGCCGTCAGGTTGGTGAGCGAGACATCGACCGGGTAGCCGTCGGTCTCGCTGCCCTGGGGATCGATCGAGGGGAGGTCCAGATAGACCGAGCCGATCGCCCCCGGCCCGAGACCGTGGACATTGAGCAGATCGATCAAGTCACAGGCATTGGGAGTCCCGTTGGTCAGGTCACCGTCATCGTCATCGGCCACCATCACGGCGTCATAGAGATCGGTCAGCGACGGCCCCTGTTCCAAGGCCCCAAGGAACAACTCGTCCGTCTTGACCACCCCGTCGAGATCACCGAATTCACCCTGCCAGAGGGTACGCAGATCCCACAGGAAGCTGGCCCAGATCAAGCCATCATTGTGGACCTCGCCCGTTACGTCATCGGGGTAGACCTTGTCGGTGTCGATCTCCCGAATGTAGGTGCCCGGACCCCAAGCCCCGGGAGCCAGCAGCGGGTCATCGAGGATGGTGGCCGCGATGAAATCCGACGAGCCTTCGGAGACATCGCCGGCATAGGTCCCACCCGCCATGATGTAGGCGTGAATGCCGTGCCCCATCTCGTGGTAGATGACGTCCGCGATCTCGCCCAGGGCCACACAGGATCCGGGGGTCGCCTGGTAGAAATTGATCGTGCCGCCACTGTAGTAGGCGTTGCAACTGCCGGGTAGCTCGACCGTGGCGGTCACATGGGAACCCAGCCAGGACAGCGAGGGCCAGCGCGCCTGAATCCAGTCCCAGACCACATAGAAGTGGTGTTGGACGGACGCAGCGGACTGCACCATGTCCACTCCGCCGGTGACCGTGAAGTCCGCGTCCAGGTCCGAGACCTCGACATCGCGGCCCGACACGGACACGCCCAAGGCGTCGCCATCCAGCAGGACGCTGACCGTGCCCGTCAGATCGTACAAGCCGTCGTCGTCGGTGATCTGCTCGCTGTCCTCGCTGTCCGTCACCGTCACATGCCGTGCCGCCGCGATCTCCATCGGGTCACCGCTGGTCCGCTGCTGGTAGGACACCTGGGCGGTCGCGTAGTAGCGGGTCTCGTAGCGGTAGCGCTCGACACCCTGCCGATCGGTGAAGACCCGCTGGCTGCCGTCCATCTTGGACCGGACCAGGACCGGCTGGGTCCGTCGGCCGGCGTCCTGAGGCACAGGCAGCACGATCTCGCCCGACTCAGGCCAGGCATCCAGGCTTACCGGCGTCAAGCGAATCCAGGCGCCAGACACATGACCATTGACCAGGACCAGCAGGATCTGGTCGCCCTGTACCGGCACGCCCCGCCAGGTCCGATCCCAACGCAGCAGGGTCCGCTGTGGCTGCCCATCGTGTTCCACCTGGTGGGCCAGGCTGAGCTCGGACGGGTCCACACCCGCCAGCCGGGCGAGGTCCGCGACCAGCGCCGCGGACTGGTCCAAAGAGACGCCGCTGCCGTACCAGAAATGCGGCGTGCCATCCCGCGGGTCCCAGCGCATCGCGCCGCCGTAGCGGTCCCGAAATGAGCGCCAGTCGGATCGCGCCGAGAGCTGCCACTGTCGGGCCAGGCTGAGGTCGAGGTGCGGAGCCGGAGGACCGACCGGAGTGGAAGTGCCGGGGGCGGTATCAGCCACCGGCACCATGGCCGAGGCGGTGAGCGTGATGAGCAGGGACGTGAGCATGCCGGGCACCCTACAGCATGGACAAGCCGCTCGCGACAGCGTTGGAAGGGGTCCAGCCTTGTGGACCCACAGGCGAGGGCCGCACCCTGTTTGGGGCCACCGCAAGCAGGCGCCAGGCGCCGAAGCTGGTACCAGCGCTGGTGCTGGGTCAGTCGTGGCATCCCGTCAGCTTTCACTGTACACTTGTACAGCCTGCCCGGAGAGCTCAGGTGGCCCAGCCCCGTGCCCGCACCCCCATCTGCTGTCTGGATCTTGACACTTTTTTTGTGTCGGTCGAGCGCCTGCTGGACCCCAGCCTGGTCGGCCGAGCTGTCATCGTCGGCGCGCGCCCCAACCAGCGGGGGGTGGTGTCCGCATGCAGCTACGAAGTCCGTCCACTCGGCGTGCACTCGGGCATGTCGACGACACAGGCGGCCCGTCTCGCACCCGACGCGGTCTTCCTGCCCACTCGGCTCTCGCTCTACGCGCCCTATACCCAGCGGGTGCGACGCATCATCGAGCGCTTCACGCCAGCGGTCCAGACCGCCAGCATCGACGAATTCTACCTGGACTTCGCTGGCTGCGAGGGCCTCTACTCACGCCCCCAGGACGTCAACCCCGACGCGACCGTGCTGCGGGTGGTCCGCACCATGCGGCAGCAGATCCAGACGGAGCTGGGCCTGCCAGCCAGCGGCGGTGTCGCGGCCAACCGCCTGGTCGCCAAGATCGCCAGCCGCCTGGCCAAGCCTGCCGGCGTCTGCATGATCGACCCCGCCTCTGCCCGCGCCATCATCGGTCCGATGGGCGTCCGGGCCTGGCCGGGAATCGGCCCATCCACACAGCGGCGCCTGGTCGACGCGGGCATTGAGACCCTCGACCAGCTCATCGACCTGCCAGTCGGTCCCCACCGCGCGGCCTTCGGTAGTCTCAGCGACCGCGTGCGCGACGCCATGGGTCCAACCTTCCGCAAATATGACGGGGTCGATGCCGTGGGAAGCATCAGCAACGAACACACCTTCATGGCGGACGTCGCGGAT
>JAADHA010000630.1:0-4619 GCA_013152105.1 Oligoflexia bacterium
TGGACTGGCTCCAGGTCTCGGGTGCCGATCCGAGGACGGGTCTGCCCACCCGTCCCGCGAAGCTGCTGGCGCACAAAGGGCGACCGCAGCGCGGTCAAGGCGAAAAACGGGAGATCAGGGGCCACCAGGCGCAGCCACTCGGCCGAGCCACAGAGCCGCTGCGGCAGGTCGGAAGACGGTCGGGACACGATGACGACATTGCCCAGCGCAGGCCGGATCCGAGCAAAGAGCACATCACCCGGATCAAATGTGGCTTTGACCCCCCGGAAGTCCTGACCGACGCGAGCGCGAGCCGCGGTGATCTCGCCGGTGCTCTTGTCGGCATCCGCCAGGTCGATCTCGGTCCAGTCCTGCGCGGGCGCGTCCTGTGCGGGGCGAAGGGGACGCGGCCGGTAGGGGGCGAGCGCCCCGAGACGCACCGTGGGCACGCCCGCCGCGATGCCGGAGTGGGCAAGCAAGGTGGCGGGATCCCAGTGTTCTTCGTCCGCTTCCTGGCTGGCCCAGCCGGCGGTCGAGGCGATCGGCAGGCCGTGGCTCAGGCCCAGCCGCAAGGTGGCCAATTCGTCTGGCTGTGTGGGGTGGTAGCTGCGCCTGGTTGGGTCGTAGCCGGGATTGGAGACCACGGCCGCGCCCCAGGACACGAGCGGCGCCGGGCGCTTGCGCAAGCACAAGATGACCGCCCGGGCGCCGGTGCCCCCGAAGGGCCGGAAGACGCCCTCGGGCAAGGCCACGACAGCCTGGCGGACGAAACGGGCCGAGAGCCAGCTCCGCACTCGGGCGTGGCGGGCGTTCTTGACCACCGAGTGGGGCATGAGGGTACACAGCCGTCCTCCCGGTCGCAGCGCTCGCCAGGCCGCCTCCAGGAAGAGCGCGTCGCTGGAGATATGGTCACGGCCCTGCGCGAGGTTCGCCTTGCCCAGCGCGGCGGCATCCCGCACGTCCACCGAGAAGGGCGGGTTGGCCAGCACGATGTCCCAGCGCTCGTCGGTGTCGAAGAGCCCACCGTCGAACACATCGGGGGTCCGAAAGAGGTCACCACGACGGACGGCCCGCGGGTCGGCTCCATGCAGGCGCAGGTTCAGCCGGCACAGGGCGACCAGCTCGGGGTCCAACTCGATGCCGTCGACATCAGCGCCCCGGGCATGGGCGGCGACCAGGAAGCTGCCCGCGCCGCAGGTCGGATCGAGCACACGCTGCCGCGGACCGACCCCCGCCAGGTCGGCCATCAGCTCGACCAGCGGTCGAGGCGTGAAGTACTGGCCGTGCTCGGCCTTGAAGACTTCTGGAAAGAAGCGTTCGTAGGCCAGGCCGAACAGGTCCAGCTCGGCGGTCAGGGGCAGTCGTTCGAGGTGAGCCTGGGCGGGTGCGTCCGGCCCTTCCAGCCACAGGTGGGCCGGCAGATCCAGCCGAGCGGCCAGGTGGCGACACAGCGCGGCGTAGGCGGCGCGTCCCGACAATCCGAAGGATCGCAGGCGAGCTTCGGCCGCGCGCAGCTCCTGGGAGAATGCCTGGGCGGACATCGCGCCCTTCCTGGGAATAGCGAGGCGGGCGCCCGATCCTAGCGGATCCGGACCATGCACTCGGCCGGGATGACGTGCTCCATATCGTGCGGACGCAGCAGCGAATAGGCGTGCGAGGCCACAAAGTCCGCGCCCAGCTCCAGCACCAGGCCCTTCATCCGGTCGAAGGTCGTGCCCGGGCGAAGCTGGTACACGCAGAACAGGGCCACCTTCTTTTCGTCCAGGTCTTCGAGTGCCTGGATGAAGGCGGTCAGTTCAGGCGTGGGCCCCGCGCCCTTGATCCCGAGTCCGAAGGCCGGGCTCCCGATGACCAGGCCCCGATAGGGCGCGATGTCGACCGGCCCGTCCTGGATCCGGTGTACATCCACGGCGAATGCTCGTTGTTCGAGCAGTTCCTTCATGCGCGGAACGACCCGGCTGCAGTAGCCACGGGCGTCGTCGATCAGGATCAGCAGGCGGATGGGTGTGAAAGGCATGAGCCACTCGGACTATCCGGCCAGGACCCGGCAGTCCACAGGGTGCGGCGTCCTCGCGACCCGCTCCTCGACAGCCACCGCTGGACACACCGCGGGCCGCGCCGTCGGGCGCGCGGTGCAAAGCCTGGGTCAAAGGCAAGGGGTGGGCGTTCCTGCCTCCTTGACCCTACCTCCGGGCCCACGGTATGGGTCAATAGTCGAATTCTGGTTCTGCGCCCGGCAGACCCAGGGCTGCCTCCCACCGGGGGCGACCGTCAAGCCGGGGGTCCCACTCCCTCGCATGCGCCCGCCGGGCTCACGGAGATTTCCCATGTCCCTATGGCTCGTGAACCAGGGTGACCGACAGTTCTCGGTCTCCAACCTCGGTGAACTGAAGCAACTGGCCAAAGCCGGCAAGTTGGGCCCCGGAGACATGATCCAGCCCCCCGGCGCCAACGACTGGATGTACGCGACCGAACTGCCCGAGATCAAGGACCTGCTCCAGACCAACGCTGGCGGGCGCGACTTCGACGACGACATCGTCGTCAAGTCCAGCCACACCGCCATGATCATCGGCGTCCTGGTCGTGCTGCTATCCATCACAGGCGCGGCCTTCTACCACTTCGCCAACAAGCTCCCCGAAGCCCAGAACCTGGACCTGTTGGGCAAGGGCGGCTTGGAATTGACCCAGATGCTGGTCACGGCCGACCCGGCGCCCACCTTTGCAAAGCCTGAAAGCGGCGCCAGCAAGACCGGGTCCGTGGACAAGGACAGCAAGGTCCAGCTCATCGCAAAACGCGGCAAATTCTACCAGATCGAACACAACGGCGACCGCGGCTGGGTCCGGGTGGACGACGTGGTTCCGGCCTACTTCTTCGCCGACAAGGAGACCCGCCAGGACTACGACCCGATCTACAACGCCGACCGCTACGTCTTCGTCAAGAACGCCAGTTGGATGCAGCTCCCCAACCAACGCCACGACAACATCACGATCTTCCAGCTCATGCTTGCCAACAAGAGCAAGTTCGACATGACCGATGTGATCCTGCTGGCGACCATCAAGGACAAGAACGGCAAGGTCCTGGAGACCGCCGAGGTCCCCCTCGAAGGCGTCATCAAGTCCTTTGACGAGACCATGCTCGGCACGCTGGCCCCGCCCGATAATGACCACGAATCCGAGCCTCGCTTGATGACCGAGACCAGCTTCGAAGAGCTGGCCAAGCAGGACGAAGACCTGCGCCTGCGCTGGTCTCCCGGGATCGAAGTCCAGCTCGGCTCCACCGGCTTCGTCGAAGCCAATATCGACATGCTCCAGGTCACCGCGGTGCCCAAGAAGATGTAAGGCCAAGACGGCCTGTCGGCCGGCTACTCGGCGATGGACAGCAGCCGCAGCAGCGGGCCGTCAGGGTTGGTGTCCTCTCGCAGGTCGATCCGGGCGTCGAGGCCCCAGGCCACCGTCTCGGCGCCCTCGTCGAACATCGGGTCCAGGTGCTCGAAGCCGGTCGCATCGGGATCGCCATAGACCCCCGTCATGGCTGGCAGCAGGGCCTGACGGACGGTCCACTGGTGCGGACCGGCGGGGTCGATCCGCGTGTGGCTGGCCAGGCGAGCGCGGTGGTCGAAGGCGACCGGCCCGTGCTCCAAAATGAAGGGCTCCAGCGCGTGGCTGAGATCGTCGGCGGACCAGCGGTCCGGGGTGTCCGAGGACAGGCAGGCGGCGGCTTCGTCCCAGTCGCCCTGGGACAGGGCCCGCACCAGGGCGTGCAGCTCGGCCCGAATTCGTGCCCTGAAGGCGCGCCGGTCCAGCGAGATGTCGACCGGTCGGGGGGCCTCCGCGCTGGGGGCCTGGCCGCCGAGCACGAGCTGTTCCCACTCGGTCACCAGGCTGCTGTCGACCCGAGCCAGCATGGCACGCAGATACGCCAGCACGTCCACGAAGTCATCGCTGTGGAGCGGCTCGGGCACGTTCTGGACCAGCGCCTTGTAGGCCTGGGTCACGTAGCGCAGCAGCACGCCTTCGCTGCGGTCGATGCCCAACTCGCTGACGTAATCCCCGAAGGCTCGGTAGCCCTCGACCAGCTCGCGCACCACGGACTTGGGACGGATGGACTCGCCACTGACCCAGGGATGGGCTTCGTCGTAGGCGTTGAAGAAGGTGAATATCTGGTCGGCGAAGGGTCGAGGCCAGGTCACGTCTTCCAGAGCGTCCATGCGCTCGTCGTAGGGCACGCCCCGGGCCTTGAGTTCGTTGATCACAAGCCCCCGCTCGCGCCGGGCCTGGGCCACCAGCACCGGCATCGGGTTGTCGAGGATGGCCTCGACCCAGGTGATGATGTCGAGGTGGAAGGTCTCCGAGGCCGGATCGAGCTGCGCGATGGCCTCGACCAGGAAGAGGGAGAGGCTGTGGTGCAGGCTGAAGTCGTGCTGTAGACCGGGGTCGAGGTGCAGGCGCCCGCCCTCCGCCGCAGTACCGTCCGCGGCAGTACCGCCCGCGGCAGTACCGTCCGCTTCAGTGTGTACCAGGCCCGCGTGCTCCAAGGACTGGAGCAAGGACGCCACCTGATCGGTCAGGGCCGCCTTGTCCGCGCCCAAGGCATGGCTCTGCTCGATCAGGTCGAGCAGCTCGGTGACGCCGCGACGGGCA
>JAADHA010000630.1:4624-9596 GCA_013152105.1 Oligoflexia bacterium
GAAGCCTCGGCGTGCTGCATCATGGTCAGCAGGCGGCCGTGGTCCACCGTGAAGCGGCTCTTCAGGCGCTCGGGGGGCCGGTCCACCATCGCCTGGAAGGTGTCCTGGTCCCAGTGCTTGTAGCCTCGCTTGGGAGGCTGGGCCTTGCGGACCTTCTTGCGCTTCTTGCCCGACAGGACCAGCGATTCCAGGCGCGCGTTCTCGATGACATGGGCCGGGGCCTGGGCCACGACGAAGCCCTGGTCGTCGAAGCCCGCCCGCCCCGCTCGACCGGCGATCTGCTTGAAGTCGCGACGGCGCAGCAGGTCGACCTTGTGGCCATCGAACTTGCAGAGCTGGGTGAAGAGGACCGTGCGGATCGGCACATTGATGCCCACCCCGAGCGTGTCCGTGCCGCAGATCACCTTGAGCAGCCCCTGTTGGGCCAGCTTCTCGACCAGCAGGCGGTAGCGCGGCAACAGGCCCGCGTGGTGCAGCCCGATGCCGTGCAGCACGTAGCGCTGGATGTGCTTTCCGAAGGGGCTGTCGAAGCGGTAGCCCTTGATCGCCGCGGCGATGACGGCCTTCTCGTCCTTGGTGCAGTAGTTCACGCTCATCAGGGCCTGGGCCTGCTCGCTGGCCTGNGGACCACGTAGAGCGGCGCCTTGTGGGCGTTCACCAGGCGGTCGATGGTCTCGTGCACCGGCGTCCGGGCGTAGCTGAACTCCAGGGGCACCGGGCGACGGGCGCTGTCGACCAGGGCCACCGGGCGGCCCGAGCGATCCTGAAGATCGTCGCGGATCCGCTGGGTGTCGCCCAAGGTCGCCGACATCAGCAGGAACTGGGCTTGGGGCAGGGTCAACAGGGGGATCTGCCAGGCCATGCCTCGGTCGCGGTCGGCGTAGTAGTGGAACTCGTCCATCACCACGCTGTCCGCCCGCGCCTGCTTGCCCTCGCGCAGGGCCAGGTTCGCCAGGATCTCAGCCGTGCAGCACAGGATCGGCGCGTCGCGGTTGATGGTCCCGTCACCGGTCATCATGCCGACATGCTCGGCCCCGAAGACCTTGCACAGGGCGAAGAACTTCTCGCTGACCAGGGCCTTGATCGGCGCCGTGTACCAGGTGCGACCCAGCTCGGCGAAGGTCTTGAAGTGCAGGGCCAGGGCGACCAGGGACTTGCCCGAGCCGGTCGGCGTGTCCAGCACCACATGGCTGCCGGTGAACAGCTCCAGCATCGCCTCTTCCTGGTGGGAATAGGGCGACAGGCCGCTGTCCTGGACCCAGCCGAGAAAACAGTCCAAGGCGGCGTCAGGGCTGTCGAAGCCCTGGTCGGGGATGCGCTCGTCCAGGCGAACATCGGATGGGGTCGGGTCGGTGCTCATGGGGGGGGTGGTAACTGCCCCCCAGCCCGGATGCGGCCGGGCCCAGCGTGGATAGAGGCCGGCGCAGATAGGGACCGGCCCGGAGAGACGATGCCGACACACACCGACCATGACGCCCCCGAGGGGGCCACCTGGAAGCGCGGCATCTGCGGCATCTGCCCGGCGGGATGCTGGGTCGAGGTCGCGCTCCAGGACGGCAAGCTCACCGACATTCGGGCCGACACGACCCACCCCCTGGGCATGATCTGTCGCCGCGGCGAGAAGGCCCCCGAGATCGTCTACTCGGAACATCGCCTGAAGACGCCGCTGCGGCGGGTGGGCCCCAAGGGCAGCCTGGATTTCGAGCCCTGCACCTGGGACGAAGCCTACCAAGCCATCGTCGACAACTTGCAGCGCATCAAGGCCGAGTCCGGCCCCGAAGCGGTCAGCATCTACACCGGACGCGGCTCCTTCGAGCTGTCCCTGTGCGATGTCTTCCAGCCCAAGGGTGTGGCCGTGTCCTCGGCCTCCAGCGTGCTCTTCCCCTTCGGCTCGCCCAACACCATGGGGGTCGGGGCGCTCTGCTACGTGAGCATGGCCATGATCGCGCCCCACGTGACCATGGGCCGCATGCTGGTCAATATGTTCGCCGACATGGAGAACGCCGACGTGCTGGTGGTCTGGGGCACGAACCCCGCCACGGACTCGCCTCCCCTGGACATGCACCGACTCGAGGCCGCGGCCGCCCGCGGCGCGACCGTGTTCGTGATCGACCCCCGGCGCACCGAGACCGTCGAGCGCACCGGCGCCGAGTGGGTCCCGATCCGGCCCGGCACGGACGGGGCCCTGGCCCTGAGCATGATCGAGGTGCTCATCGAAGAAGAGCTGACCGACGAAGCCTTTGTGGCGGACTGGTGCCACGGCTTCGACGATCTGCGGCGCACCGTGCAGCACTTCAGCCCCGACGTGGCCGCCGACATCACGGGCGTACCCGCCGACACGATCCGGCGCCTGGCGCGGGCCATCGCCAACAGCCGCGGCGCCTGCCCGGTGACCTACACCGGCCTGGAGTACTCGAACTCGGGGGTCCAGACGATCCGCGCGGTCCACACGCTGTTCGCGCTGGCCGGGCAGCTCGACGTGCCCGGTGGAATCGGCCTGGCCATGAGGGGCAGCCAGTTCCCGACCAACCGCGACATGAACCAGCCCAACCCCGACATCAACCGGGCCGTCGCTCGGGACCGCTTTCCCATCTACAGTCACTACCGCGGCGAGTCCCACGCCCTGGGCCTGATCGACGCTGTCCAGCACGGCCAGCCCTACCCGATCCGAGGGCTGATCATCCACGGCGCGTCGATCCTCACGTCCTGGCCCCAGACACCGATCTGGCGGGACACCCTGGCGGCGCTGGACTTCCTGGTCTGCATCGACCGCCAGCGCACCGCGGACATGGCCTACGCCGACATCGTCCTGCCAGCCACGACCGGCTTCGAGATCCACTCCTACAGCGTCTACGGCGCCATCTTCCGAGAACGCGAGAAGCTGATCGAGCCGGTAGGGCAGGCGCGCAATGACTACCTGATCATGGCCGAGCTGGCCGACCGGCTGGGCTATGGAGAACTTTATCCACAGACCGAGGATGCCCTGCTGAACGCCGTCCTGGAGGGCAGCGGCTTCGACCTTGGCGACGTGCGCCGGGCGGGCGGCACCGTGCGGATCGACACACCGATGATGCAGTACAAGAAGTGGGAAAAAGGCGGCCTGCGACCCGACGGATCGCCGGGCTTCGACACGCCCACCGGCAAGTTCGAGATCCACTCCACCGTGCTCGAAGACTTCGGCTACGAACCGCTCCCCAAGTACACCGAGCCCAAGGAAGGCCCGCTGGCCCAGCCGGCCCTGGCCACCGAATTCCCGCTGATCTTCAACTCGGGCGCGCGGCCGCACACCGACTTCCGCTCGCAACACCACGGGATCGCAGGGCTCAACAAGGACAACCCCGAGCCGACCGTCGAGCTGAGCAGCGCCGACGCAGCAGCGCGCGGCATCGCGACCGGTGACCTGGTGTCGGTCTCGACGGCCCGCGGCAGCGTCCCCTTCCGGGCCAGGGTCACCGACGACATCGTCGCGGGCGCGGTCGAGTGCAATATGGGCGGCGGCACCCCGGTCGGCAACGCCGCCTGGCGCGAGTGGAATGTCAACCACCTCACGGACGTGAAGAACACCGACCCGATCTCGGGCTTTCCCGTCTACAAAGCCCTGCTCTGCGAAGTCGAGAAGCTCCAGAGCGGCGACGCGGACAGCCGCGCCAGGGCCCAAAGACAAGTGCGCGGTCGCCGGTCCAGCTTCGCCGCGGCCCGACCCAAGCCCCGGCCCAGCCGCCTGGTCTACCTGGACAATAGCGCCACCACGCCGCTGTTGCCCGCCGTGCGCCAGGCCATGAGCCCCTACCTCGACGGGGTCTTCGGCAACCCATCCAGCATTCACCAGGCCGGCCGCCTGGCCCAGCAGGCCATCGCCAACGCCCGACGCCAGGTCGCCGGCCTGATCGGCGCACGGCCCCGGCGGATCGTGTTCACAGGCGGGGGCTCGGAAGCCGACAATCTGGCGCTCCAGGGCGTGATGCTGCGCCACCCGCCCAAGGACGCCCACCTGGTCGTCTCGGCCATCGAGCACCCGGCCGTGTTGCGCACGGCGGACTTCCTGGAAGGCATGGGCTACGCCGTGACGCGCCTGGGGGTCGATCGCGACGGTCTGGTCTCGCTGGACGATCTGCGGGCCGCCCTGCGCCCACAGACCCGCCTGGTCTCCATCATGCTGGCCAACAACGAGGTCGGTACGGTCCAGCCCATCGCCCGGCTCGCCCAGGCCAGCCACCAGGTCGGCGCCCTCTTCCACACCGACGCCGTGCAGGCGGTGGGCAAGATTCCGGTGGATGTGGACGCCCTGGGGGTCGACCTGCTCAGCCTCTCGGGCCACAAGCTTCACGCGCCCAAGGGCATCGGGGCGCTCTATGTGCGCCAGGGGGTGCAGCTTCTAAGCCTCATCCACGGCGGCAAGCAAGAGGGTGGCCTGCGTGCCGGCACCGAGAACGTGCCAGGCATCGTCGGCCTGGGCAAGGCGGCGGAGCTCGCCACCGCGGGCGTGCAGCAGGGCGACGCCATCGCCGCCCTCCGAGACGGGCTGGAAGCCGCGGTCCTCGGCCTCATCCCCCTGGCCCGGCACAACGGCTCACGGCGGCATCGACTGCCCAATGTGCTCAACCTGACCCTGCCTGGCCTGCGCGGCGAGTCCCTGGTGATCGCCATGGACCAGCGCGGCATCGCCCTCTCCTCGGGCTCGGCCTGCAAGTCCGGCTCGCCCGAGCCCACCCACGTCCTGCGGGCCATGGGCTTGTGCGATGCCGACGCTCACCAAAGCGTGCGCTTCTCGCTCTCCTCGCTCACGACCCAACAAGACATCGACGACGCGAGCACAGCCCTGGGCGAGGTGCTGGCCGAGCTGGCGACGACGGTGCGCTTCTTGTCGTGCAAGTAGCGTGGGATCTGGGCGAAGACCGCGTCGAGAGGCTTGTGAGCTGCCTCAGACCGCCTCGGCTTGCTCGGCTTGCTCGGCTTGCTCGGCCAGCCGCTT
>JAADHA010000630.1:9604-10391 GCA_013152105.1 Oligoflexia bacterium
TGAACAGCGCCCAGATCGGGATCACGACCAGGTTGAGCACCACGAATTCTTTCCGATCGAAGGCCCACCAGGTCGTGCCCATGAACACGACCGCCGCCGCCAGGACATCGCCGATCCGCACGAAGAAGGTGTCGATGGCGGTCTTGGCCTTGTACTTCTCTTCGCGGCTGGTCGGCAGCCAGACCATGGCCTTGGCGGTGTTCATCACCGAGTAGTCCGTCAGGTTCTCCCCGGTCTTGGCCCACCGGGCGATCCCGAAGCCGACCCCGGTGAACATCAGCCCGTAGACGCCCATCGCGATGATCGGCAGGGCGAACAGGGCCCCGCCGATGCCAAACCACTTCACCAGGCGTGACACCAGCAGCGCCTGGACCACCACCGTGCCGACGTTGACCCACACGAAGAAGTCCGCGTAGAAGGCCCCAATCCAGTTTGACACGACCACGGATGGGTCTGCCTGGTGGGCGGCCCGCGCCGCGTCCTCGACCATCGAGGCCAGGATGTACTCGCCCGTCGTGTTGACCAGGTTCAACAGGATCAACACCACAGCGATGAGCCGTAGGTAGGGGCTCTTGAGCACCAGCCCGAAGCCACCACCTGGTAGGTCACGACCGTCAGGGCCAGGATCGCGGCCGCGACGTGCAGCAGGCTGTAGGCGTCCATGCCACTCTCGAACAAGAGCCCCGCGACCTTGGCGCCCACCACGGCCCCCACCGTGGCGCCCAGGGCGATGAGCGGGAACAGGCGCTCGCCCTGTTCTCGGCTGTAGAGGTCGTTGGCAAAGGCC
>JAADHA010000329.1 GCA_013152105.1 Oligoflexia bacterium
CCCGAAGCTGGCCCTCGAGCACGCGCTCCAAGCCCGCCAGACCGACTCCACTGCGGCCAACCACACCCAACAGCGCTGCAGCGTCTGCTGCGCCCGGGTAGACGCGCTTGCGGTCTCGCCGAGAGAACAGGGCCGCTTCCAGGCCCTCGTCCGCCGCCACACTTTCCCGCAGGCTCGAGAGCTGCTGGGGGGTCAGTCCCTTTACCAGGCGGACGTCCTGGCGACCGGGCACCCGAAGGCGACGTTCCAAGGCCGTCGCGTCCAGGTCGAGGGCGGACGCCATGGCCGTGGCCATGCGGTGCTTTCCCGCATCGGACAGCACACTCGGATCGACGTGCAGCTCGGCCAGGTCGACGGTCGAGGCCAGGATGACACCGTCGCGATCCAGCAGATCACCGCGCCGACCCTGCACCTTGACCGATGCCTCGAACTGGCCGCTGGCCTGGTCTTCGATCCGCTTGTCGGGAAGCAACATCAGCACCGATGCCTTGACGAACAGCAGGCCGTAGCCCAGCAGGACCATCACCCCGACGAAGATGAGCCGCGCCGCCGATCGGGTCCGCACCCCCCCATCCGACTCGCGAGGGACAGCGGGGTGCACAGCCAGGCGGCTGGCCAGAGCCCCAACATCAGGGGATCCAGCAGAATGCCGACGAGGAGCGGATGGCGTGTGGCGGCGGGACATCATGGCGAGATTCGGAGGAGAGCCAGGCGGGGGTGGATGGAAGAGTCAGGGAGCAGGAATCGTGATGACGGGGACCGTGCCGCTGAGCGCCGGAGCGCCGGCGGCGCCGACCAGGTTCGCGGGGTCGCGCAGCATCGCCAACTCCACCTGCAGTCGGACATGCTCCGCGCTCGCCACGTCGTAGGCGGCGGTGGCCTTGTCCAGCAAGACCGAGGTCTGGCGCACGTCGACGCGTGACCAGGCGCTGACCAGCAGGCAGACACCCAACAGGACGATCACGCGCAGGTAGCGACCGAGGTGTTGCAACTCCACATGGCCGATGTGACGGGCGTCGAGTCCGGCGAGGTGGGCTGCGGCACTGTCGGCACTGTTGGGCGTCACGGCGCCCCAGGCTCGGACAAAAGAGGTGGCGATCAGGGTCGAAGCGCGGTGCATTGGGGTCTCCGCTTGGAACAGCAGCGTGGGGAGCGAGGAGCAGGAGCGGCGGGGGCGAGAGGGAGGAGGGAAGGCCAATCAGCCAGGGTCCAGGCGTTCGATGACCCGGAGCCGCGCCGAGCGAGCGCGGGGGTTGTCGGGATCGGCCAGGCGGCCAGCGATGCCCTTGCGGGTCACCAGAGCCCACTGAGCAGGCTGAAGGGGCTGACCGTAGGCATCCTTGGGGGCGCCCACGCCAGCGAGAGCACGGAAGCGATGCTTGACCAGGCGGTCTTCGAGGGAGTGGAAGCTGATCACTGCCAACCTCCCGCTTGGAGCCAGCAGACGCTCTGCCCCGTCCAGGCCGCGCTCCAGCTCACCCAGCTCATCATTGGTCGCGATGCGAATGGCTTGAAAACTGCGGGTCGCCGGATGTGTGCGGCTGTTGCGGTAGCCGGACGCCAGCGCGATGCAGTCGGCCAGCGCGCGTGTGCTGGTCCAGGGGCGGCCAGCCAGGATCGCCCTGGCGATGCGGCGGGCCCTGGGTTCCTCGCCGTAGCGCCTGAGGATGTCGACCAGAGCGGGCTCATCGAGGCTGTCGAGCAGATCCGCCGCGGTGCGCGGCTGGTCGACATCCATGCGCATGTCCACCGGTCCGTCCAGGCGGAAGGAGAAGCCGCGCCGGGCCTGGTCGAGCTGGGGGCTGGAGACGCCGAGGTCCAGGACGAGGCCGTCGAAAGGACCGAGCCCCGAGGCGAGCCCTTCCATGTCCCCAAACCGTCCACGCAGGGGCACGAAGCGCGACCCGAAGGCAGCCAGTCGTGCGCAGGCAGCGGCGATGGCGTGGGGATCGCGGTCGATGCCGACCAGCCGGCCATCTGGCGCGCTGCGAGCGAGGATGGCCGCCGCGTGACCACCCCCACCCAGGGTCCCGTCCAGGTACCGCCCGCCCGGGCGTACCGCGAGCTGGTCGAGCGTCGCGTCGAGCAGCACGGTCCTGTGCTCAAAGTCACCGGTTGAGACTGCTGGCACGAGGCAACTCCGATCTCGAAGGCTCGACGACCCGGCCGAGTGGAGAGGCGCCAGGTGGATCGCAGTGGGTGGTTCATGCGGCATCCCCCGACGGCGGAGCTGGGAAGAAGTCAACGCCAGCACCTGTGTCTGCGTCCCAACCGTCCATGGCCCGGTCGAAGGCTTCCTCCCAGCGCTGCTCATTCCACACTTCAAACCAGTCCATTGCCGAGAAAGCGCGCAGATCACGTTCCAGTCCAGCCAGCTTGCGCAGCATCAGAGGAACCCGCACGCGGCCGTTCCCGTCGATGCTGACGGTCTGGCTGGTCGAGTCGATCGCCCGCACGTAGTTGACGGTCTTCCGAGCGAAGGGGTCTGCGTCGCGTACCCGTCCCTTGACCACCCGGCGATAGTCCTCGGGCGTGAAGAAGGACAGGCCCCCTCGCTTGCCCTGGTTGGCCACCACCACCAAGGTGCTCACCTTGGACTGCTTCAGCGTGGCCCGCAGGGGTGCTGGCAGGGTCAGCCGTCCCTTCGGATCCAAGATGAGCTGGCAGTGGAATTCGTCGAACTGCATCGGGGGGTAGCGACGACCGGCTGGAGGCGGGTGAGAGGTGAGGGGTGAGACGGGCGGACCTGCTTCGTCTCTTTCACGCGATCCACCTTGACCCACATTGGCCCACTTCTCAACCTGGATTCACCACTTTTCTTCTAAGTGTGTGAAATCTCGTTCGCACCCTGCACACGGCCCCAAGGGAGTGTGCCACGGAGCCCGGCGGCGCTGGGCGCAAGCAGCGCGCGGGTCTTCCAAGTGCGGGCCGCAGCCAAGTATTTGCATATCAAGGGAATCCTTGAACCGCGTGGAACGACCGGGTCCGGCCGCTGACGGCCAGAAGGATCGGTGCGAGCAGAGGTGCCACCCGATGTGCGCACTCCAGGGCAGGGCTCGCATCCACGGCCTGAACTCAACATAGACAGCTATATAATTACCTGTAATACTTGAGGTTTTCACCTCACCCAAGAGACAGCATGCAAGCATTTTAACGCGACCCGGTGGATCAAAATGGGTTGCCATCCCGGAGCCACGAGAAGAGGCGACGTGGTTAGAGGCTGCACTCGCCCGCTCCCCTCGCCCGCTCCCCTCGCCCGCACAGGATGTCGTGATGGCTGGTCGCAACAAGCGCCCCAAAAAGCGGGACCCCGCCCTTCGGATCATCGCGGAAAACCGTAAGGCAAAGCACGAATATGACATTCTTGAGCGGGTCGAGTCCGGGCTGGTCCTCCTAGGCACTGAGACGAAGTCCCTCCGCGGTGGGAAGGGCAATATCGCCGAAGCCTGGGTGCGGATCGAGCAGGGTGAAGCCTGGCTCTCGGACGCCCACATCCCTCCCTACCCACAGGCCGGACCGCACAACAACCACGAACCCACGCGCAGCCGCAAGCTGTTGCTCAAGAGGGACCAACTCGATCGCCTGGCCCGGCGTGTCCAGGAGAAGGGCCTGACCCTGGTCCCCCTGCTGCTCTACTTTCAGGGACCGTGGGTCAAGCTGGAGATCGGCCTGTGCCGTGGCCGAAAGCTGCACGACAAGCGCCAGGCCATCAAGCAACGCGACAGCGATCGAGAAGCGCGACAGGCGCTGGCCAGGCGACGGTGATCATGTTCGCGGCCGCGACAGCCGGGACAGCCGGGACAGCCGCGACAGCCGGGACAGCCGGGACACCATGCACCGGCGCCGCGGGCGGCTTTGCCGTTACACCTCGCGTGGGGTAATCCGGCAACATGGAAGGCAACCTCTCCCTCGTCCTCGGCTGTGTGCTCACCGGCTGGCTGATCAGCGCCGGCCTGATGTGGAAGGACCGCCGGCTCGGCCTGGCGGCGGCCGCCACCATGGGACTGGTCGTCTCCTTCTACCTGGGCTGGCAACATCTAGACGGGGCCGGCAGCTCCATCTGCTCGATCAACGAGACCTTCGACTGCGACAAGGTCAACCGCAGCGCATGGTCCGAGCTGTACGGGGTCCCGATCTCGTTCATCGGCACGGCCTTCTATTCGGCCGTGCTCACCGCATCGGGGCTGGGCCTGTCCAAACCAGACGGCTACAAGCGGGCGGGCAGCTTCATCCTGGCGGGCGGCCTGATCAGCGTCGCCTACTCGGCTTTTCTGGCCTGGGCCAGCGTCCAGCTTGGCGCATGGTGCCTGTTTTGTATCTCATTGTATGGTATTAACCTGCTGATCCTCGCGGGCGGCTGGTGGTCCCGACATCCCGACGGGTTCGTCGCCGCGGTCCGGGACAAATCCGACCGCACGCTCTCCACCATGCTCACCAGCGGCCTGCTGGTCTTCGTCGTCGTGATGGCCTGGTACAATATGCAAAAGGGCGGCGCTGTCGCCGAAGTCGCCAAGGCGACGGCGGGTGGCAACTCCACCGACGCATACGCCCAGCTCATGGAACAGCCTGGCGGCGTCGTGACCCTGGATGGAACCGAACCGGTGCTGGGTAATCCC
>JAADHA010000249.1 GCA_013152105.1 Oligoflexia bacterium
CTGACTGCTGGATGGTGGAGACCAACACCAGCGCCCGCCGGATCCGCGATCACCTCAAGCAGTCCCTTGGGGATCGCGACCGGCTCTTCGTGGCCCGGATCAGCCGCAACTGGGCCGGCCGCAACATGGGCGAGGGTTTTCCCGAGTGGATGTCGCGCCGGGACTTCGGCGACTTTCCGAACGGCTGACCCGCCGAAAAGCTATTTGCTCGCCGGTGGGTCGACTGGTGCAGCCGGTGCAGCCGGTGCGAAGGAGCGGCCCATGTCCACGATGAACATGCGCTTGTCCTTGTCGCCATACAGCGCGTAGCGGCCCGCAGGCAGAGCGTCCGACGGGATGAAGTGCACGACGCGATCCCCAGCCTTGACGACCTTCACCTTGGACTCGTCCAGGGTCGCCGTCACCGGTTCCCAATCGGTGTCGGAGATGAACTTCATGCCGACCCAGATGTGGTCGGTGATGGATCCATCGGAGAAGGTGCGCTTGCCCGGATCCGCGATGAGGGGGCGCCATTTCAGGCGGTCGAGGTAGGCCTGACCCGAGATGATGAAGAAGTCCCCGGGGTTGACGGTCTTCACCTTGCCGGTGGGCTTCATATAGGGGTAGGCGACCTTCATCTCGGGGTCGTCAACCTTGGTTTCGTATTTCACATCAGTGAAGGTCCGAACCATCGAGAGGGCATCGGCGCTGAGCACGTAGATGCCCGGGCCCGCGGGGGCACGCCAGGTGGTCAGGTTGACACCGACGACCTGCGCACTGCCGTCGGCGGTTGGGGCCCCTTCCAACATCAGGCTCCCATCCGAGAGCGACAGGGCATAGGTGTTGTCCGCACACAGGGCTTGGAGGGAGAAAGCGCCCGCGGCATCGACCAGGGATTCCTTGGCGCCGCAGGTGGGATCGCTGAGGTCCGCGGTCTTGGCGATGATGCGTAGTTCATCGCCCGTGCGCGGGGTGCCGGCCAGACCGTCGACCAGCGTGCCAGTGAGTGAGCCGCCAGGGACACAGGCAGAGAGACCGAGGAGCAGAGATGCCAGAACGAGCCGCATGGGTTGCCTCCGGAGACAGGTGATGCAAGTCGTAGTGTATGCTATTGACACTCCGTTACGAATGCGAACGGCAGATGAACCTTGGAAATCGGGCTGGCACGCCCTATTGGGCGCCATCTGCAGAAGTTTGTTTTCTCTCAGCGGACTCAAGCGGCGGCAAGTCCCCGGGCCAGCGTCCGCGCGCGTTCACCAATAGCAGCGCCCACATGGTCGTCCTCGGTCCCCGCCGGAGGGAACAGGATTCCCCGCGCGCTGACGACCAGGCTGCCCATTCCGTCTGAACGACGACCCGCCAGCGCCTGTGACAGATCGCCACCCTGGGCCCCGACCCCAGGCACCAGGAACCACGCACCTGGCATCTGGGCACGCAGCCGCCGCGCCTGGTCTCCACTGAAGGCCCCCACGACCGCCCCCACCGCGGACAGGCCGCGCACGCCCATCAGACCCGCCCCTAGCTTGCCCAGCGCCTGGGCCAGTCGAACCGCGGCCTGGGGCTGCCCATGGCGCTGGAGGAAGGCGCTGCCTGGATTGGTGGTGCGCACCAGCACGAAGATGCCGCGTCCGTGATCGCGACACAGCTCCAGGAAGGGGTCAACCACGTCCAGCCCCATCCATGGGCTGAGCGTCACCGCGTCTGCACCCAGCGGGCCCTTGGGATCCAGCAAGGCCGTGGCATAGGCCCGCGCCGTGCTGGCGATGTCCCCACGCTTGGCGTCGGCGATGACCAACAGGCCCAGCTCACGCGCCCGAGAACAGGTGCGCTCCAGTGCCGCCATCCCCGGCGATCCCAGGGCCTCGTAGAAGGCAAGCTGTGGCTTGACCGCCGCCGCGATTCCGACGACCGCCTGGAGCGCGATCTGGTCGAAGTCCGCCACCGCGGCCGCCGCCTCTCGCCGAAAATCGCCCCCGGACAGGCCGGCAAAGCGAGCGCGCAATGACGCGGGGAGCCGGTCGAGGTGCGGGTCCAGGCCCACGCAAAGCGGGGCGCCCACCGCGTCCACAGCATCGGCCAGCCGATCACCAAAGCACGCCACCATGTCTGCTCCCGACCCAAGCGTCTCCGAGCAGAAGACCCATCGGTGGTGCCGCTTTAGCCTGACCGCTGGTCGTCGTCCCGCGGGCGCCAACCATAGGCGTCATTGGTCACGCGCGTCAGGTTGAAGACCGCGAAAAAGAAACGGTCTTCTAGCTTTTTACGAAGCCTGGGCGGGAGGATGGCCGCCCCCGCTCGACCGACCGCCAGCACCGCAGTCCCCAGCACAGTAGTCGCCAGCACCGCAGTCCCCAGCACAGCAGTCGCCCGCGTCCCGGTCGTGGCCCGACGGGCAGCGCTCACAAGTCGACCGAGACGAGCCCCGACTGGTCTACCGACAGGGGCACGATGCCAAAGGGCGTGTCGACATCGGTCGAGGCCGACAGGCCCAGGTCGACCTGACCACTGGTGATCGCGTCGTAGATGGCGGTCCCGGTGGTGAGGAAGTTGATGGTCAGCGGCACCGAGAGGGTCCCCGTCTGGGCGCCATCCACCGTACCGAGATCATCGAGAAAACCCGTACCCACGCTGTCGCCGCCCATGGTCAGGGCGTAGTCGAAATTGGTGAAGTCCAGGGTGCTCTCGTGGTCGTTGTCGATGCCCAGGTCCACCGCCAGCGTCGCGCTGGTCCAGCCCAGCTTGTCGACGCGGATCTTGTCAAAGGCGATGCTGGGCGTGCGCAAGGCCGGAAAGCCCCCGTCGGCGTCGTAGGGCAGGTCCACGATGCCAGCAGGCGTGTCGAAGCCGAAGCTGCCCGACAGGGCAAAGGGGATGGTGTCCACGCCGCGGGTCGCCTGGACGACATCGTAGAGGCTCTGGAATTCGATGCTGACCGGCAGCGCCAATTCGCTGGCACCACTGGCTGCCAGCTCCAGGCCATCGGGATCGTCGCCCTGCAGCCACTCCACGTCCGAGAAGGCCAAGGCGTAGTCAAAGCGCGCCAGCTTGATCTGAATGGGGTTGGGGTTGTCGATCTTGAACACGAAGTTGGCGCTGACGCCGTTCCAGTCGACGGCCGACACGTCGAGGCGGTCGAAAGACACGGTGGGCAGATAGTCGGCCAGCACCTCGCAGCCGGTCGTGAGGGTCAAGAGCGGCAGCACCAGCAGCAGGCGAGAGGATGGGGTCATCGCAGGAGGTCCTCGGCGGTCAGGTACGTCACGGCAGAGATACCGACACCATAGTCGGAGACCTGCGCCGCGTCGCTGCCTGGGACGCTCGGGGCCACGGAAGCTTCGACGCCGAGCGCTTCGAAGGCGGCACGGTTCGCTGTCAGCACGACCACACGCAGATCATCGGGGTGTACCCAGCGGGCCAGGGCTGCGGCCACCGTCTCGGGTTCAAGCGCCTGGATGGCCGCGATGCGCTGAGCCTGGGTCGGCGCCCCCAACAGGTACGAGACGACCGCCCCCTGGGCGCGGGCCAGCGGCGTCGAGGAGGCCGCCTGGGCACGCCCCACGGCCCCCGCCTGCCACAGGGTCAGCTCGTCGGAGCTCGGCCCCTCTGACACCATCTGCTTCAGGCCGCCCAGCGCCGTCACCAGCGAGGCGAGCTCCTGGCCCGGAGGCGGACGCAGCTCGACTCGCAGCTCGGGCTGGACCCGCTGGTCCGGGCCGTCGATCGCCGCGTCCACCCAGGTCTCGACACCCTCGGCCGACGTGAAGATCCGCCCCAGGCGGCTGTCCCGGCCGGCGCCCAGGATCTCCAGGCCGGCCTGGACCGCCAGACGATCCGGGTCATCGGGCCTCAGGTCCGTGGCGTGGCCCAGGACGATCCAGGCTTCAACCACGGGCGCCGTGACGACCAACAAGCTGCGGCCGTCTACTTCGGGCAAGCGGCGCGGCGTCACCCTGGTGTACAGGCGCGGTGGGAGCCCGGTCAGGGCCGCCTGCACGTCGACGACCGCTTCGGGCGTGGGTTCCCCGGCGATGCCCAAGGCGGCCGCGGAGCGGAGGTAGCGATCCTCGAAGAAACGCACCAGGTCGACGCTGCTCAGCGTCGAGATCACCCCGGCGCGACCAAGCGGATCGTGGCCATAGGGATGGCCCTCGTAGGTCCACCAGTCGAAGACCTGCCGGGCGAGCCGGCCGGGATCGGAGAACGAGCGCTCGGAGAGGCGTGCATCGACCTGGGCGCGCACCACATCCAGCGCGGCGGCGCTCAGGTCAGGCTCTGTGAGGGCCTGACCGAGAAGCTGGGCGCAAGGCACCGCGTCGGCGACCCGACAGCGTAGGTGAAAGATGACCAGCTCGGGGCCCACGTCAACTTGGAGGTGGGCGCCCAGATCGTAGAGCGCCGCGCCGATGGGCCCGCCCGCTCGAGCCACGGCGTGAGCGGTGAGCCAGGCCAGGCCTTCCTGCCCGACGGGATCGTGCGCGCTGCCGGCCCGCACCGCCAGGACGAGGTCCACGGCGTTGGAGGGGACGCGCTCTTCAAAGGTCATCAGCGGCGCTTCGGCCTGGGCCAGCGGGACCGGGCCGGGAGCCCGCGCCCAACAGGCAAGCAGCGTGATCAGCGGGAGGAAG
>JAADHA010000056.1 GCA_013152105.1 Oligoflexia bacterium
GTCGTCGGGGAAGCTCGCGCCCCTGACCTGTCGGATGGGCGGGTCAGAAAGGCCAGCTCAGCCCGTCTGGGACTTGTTGTGTGATGCAGTGGATCCCGCCGCCGGACTTGCCTAGGGTGTTGGCCTCGACGCCCACCACTTGGTACCCGGGGAAGGCATTTCCGATGATGGCCAGCGGTGTGTCGTCCACGCTGGCCCGCCCTTCGATTGGCACGATGATGGCGCCGTTGGCCACGTAGAAGTTGATGTGGAAGGCGGTCCAACTCGTCGCGGGAACGCGGATCACTTCCAAGCCAGCCGACTCCAGGCGCTCGCGGGCGCTCTCGAGGATGGCGTAGTTGGTGGGATCCTCGGCTTGGCCGATGGAGTTCAGCAGCACCAGCCCTGGCGAGACGAAGGCGGCGATGCCGTCGACGTGACCATTCGTGAGGGGGTCGGGCACCCAGCCCTGCTCTAGCCAGATGACCTGCGTCACACCCAGGTACTCCCGCAGGATCTGCTCCTGCTGGGACTGGCTCAGGTCAGGATTGCGGGTGTCGTGCAGCAGGCACGACTCGGTGGTGATGAGCGTCCCAGCCCCGTCCATGATGACCGCCCCACCCTCGAGCACCATGGCCTGATCGTAGCGCTGCACACCGAGGTCCGTCGTCATCGTCCGCTTGATGAGCGCGTCCTTGTCGTAGGAGTAGCTACCACCCCAGCCGTTGAATTGAAAGCAGCTCGCGCGCACCTGGCGCTGCTTGTTGCGCAGGAGGATGGGCCCGCTGTCCCGGCTCCAGCCATCGTTGAGTTCGGCTTCGATCACGCTGACAGCGCCTTTGCAGAGCTTGTTGACGCGGGAGATGTCCTCGGCCACGGCGTACATCACCACCGGCTCGTGCTCGGCGATGGCCTTGGCGACGGCCGCCCACTCGGCGCGGGCGCTCTGGATGAGGGTGCAGTCCGAGGTTTTGCCCTGGCAGTAGTGGTCCGGTGGAGGGAACTGCATGATGCAGCCTGCGTGGGTGTCGGTCTCCGCGGGCACGGAGAAGCCATCTACGGCCGGGGTCGAGTCGAGCGCACCGGTGTCGCCGTTCGATCCGCCGGACCCCGTGTCGCCGCCTGGCCCAGCGTCGCTAGGCCTGCGCCTACAGGAGAGCGAGAGGAGCAAGGGCGATCCCACCAGGCTCGTGGCCGCGAGGCTGCCCAGCAGTGTGCGGCGAGAGAAGTCCTTGAGCATCGCGTCCTCCTGTGGTCGGCGTTTCCATGTGCAGTGTGCCCGAGTCCGCCCGAACCCGCGCCGATCAAGGGCTGCAGACGGATGAGCACTGGGCCGGTGTCACCGGTAGGCCGGGCGTCAGGGGGTCGGAGGGATCGAGTAGGACGAAGTCGCGCAGCCAGGTGCGGACGCGGGTGTCGACGCGCCAGCCTTCGCGCGGAGGCTGCGCGAAGTTGGACTGCAGCCCGGCAGTGCTGTCGCTCTCACCCAACTCGTCCCAGGCGATGATCTGGACGCAGAGAGGGGCGTGGCCGCGGGATGCACGGGCAGAGAGGAGCGATATGGGATCGGCGAGGTTTTGGATAGCGAGGCACCGGTCAATTTCGGGCCGAAATCGGTACAGTTCTGGTCTCCCAACCAGGCGCCGAAGGCGTCCGCCGCCCATCAGGCGGCGGGGTGGGGGCACCGTACCGGACGCTCCAAGACTGTTCGGAGATTTGACCGGTGCCGAGGGATCTGATGAGAGCGTATGGGAGGCCGTGCTGGAGTACCGGGGAGATGAGAGCCTGCCTTTACGCAAGGACGGACTTCGACTTCAAGAACGATACGGTCCCCACGATCGTCGAATACGCACTGGAGAACTTCAACGAGACGGAAGTGGAGGATGAGTAGCTTTCGGCTCCCTCGTCTCCCTCGTCTCCCTCGTCGCCCTCGTCGCGCATCCACCGGGAACGTCGTCCAACGCTATCGTGGGAGACGACGTCCGGAGCGCAGCGGAGGCTTGCGGTTGACCGCGCGTTGGGCGAGGTGAGGCGGGGCCCCGGTCGACCACCTGGTCCTGCAGCAAAGGCGTGGCCTTGTCTCACGCTTTCCACACAGCATGTAGACAACGCCTGCGCTTCACTTGCCTCTGCCGGCGCCACGACACACCCACGCACATCTCCCATCCGCCACCGAAGGATGCAGCAGTCAGATGCGAGCCCCGGACTGCCCGTTGAAGTGGAAACTGGCGAGTAGAGAGGCGAGGATATGCCGGTAGCTCCGTCGATCGAGTCAGGTGCGCGGTGGTCCGCCCGAAGGCTGCTAGTCGCGCAAGGCGCAGCGCGCTGCAATGGACTCGACAAGCGATTGCGCCGAGGGGGTTGGTGATCCGCGGCGTCGCCAGGTCGTGAACTGGCTGTCGACGTAGAATTCTTCGATCTGTCCAAGATTCCCTTCGAAAGGCTCGAGCGCGCGAACGACAAAGCCGCCATTGGTTTGATATAGGTTCTGGATCCGACCGGCAGGGCCCGACGAGGGAGTGTGGACGTCGCGGTCGCCATCGGGCCCATGGGCGTAGGATGCGTCCCGGTGGTATGTGAGTTGGTTTTCCTGAACGAAGGTAGACCCCGCTGGGTGCACCGTTTTGTCTATTATGTTAACCATCGCACTGGGGGCACCGTATTCACTGCCGCCATAGAGTAAGAACCGATCCCTCGTTTCCAAGACGCCTTGAAGCGATTCGGAGAATGCCATGATGGCTGCAGCGCCTTCCGGAAGAGGTTGGTAAACAGCCTTCGAGCCAAACTCGCCTTCGTCTACGAACAACCACACCCCATCGTTGTACATGAACGTGGCCAGCAAGGATTGGTCCCAAATGATGGAGCCCTTGTTCTCGGTGGTGAGGAGTGGGAGGGGCATACGCAATTCCGGAATCAGGTGCTTTGAAAAGTACACGAATTGACTGCCGGAGAGAACGACCAGCATGCCTTCCATACTAGCGAGACTCCGCACTCGTTCGAAAGTCCAGACCTTTCGTGCCTGCAGTGAGCGCCCATCGATGACCAGAACATCTCCATGATCTGATGCGATGAATATGTTATCACCCCCAACGGTCATGTGTTGCGCGGGAATGGCGTACCACATCGGCTGGATTGGTCCTGGCACGCAGTTGTCCAACCCAACAACTGCTATGGCACCATCGCTGTACCGAATAGCCAGGAATGAATCCCCGAAAGCCAACTGGGCGATGTGGGCGTTTCGTGCCCCCCAGGGGGGAGGCTCAGAGCTTCCAGTTGTTCCTGTGCGAAGATCCGGAACCCTTTGCGTGCAGGCAATGATTGGAACGACAAATGTCAGCAGGCAGGCTGTGCACGCTACCGATGTTCTGCGGGTCAGGGTCGACATGTGCATGACCTATCGCAAACCGAGGCGGCCACCACCAGGTACCTGACCGACTCAACCACGGCATTGGGGAGGCCGACTCTGAGTGCAGCGCGATGGCAAGCCGCTGACGCTGTATCCCAGATTGGCCAAGGGTTGCGGCTTGGTCTGCGAGGCTGGATGGAGCCAGCGCGTGACCCACTGCAAGGCTCTACGTTCGGGCAGAGGCTTGGTAGCCTCATCTCGTCCAACGCATGTGAAACGCCATGCCCTCCGGCTCCGTCGTCGCCTCCGGGCACGTCGTCTCCCGCGATCGCGTTGGCAGCGGATCCCGTCCATCGACCCGACCGGCCAGATCCTGCTCGATCAGGCCGTGGAGAGCCTGGACCGGAGGGAAGACGATCTGTCGCTCGCCTTGGGCTTGGAGGAGCGGGTTCGTTGCACCCTCGCCTTGCAGGACTTCGACCATCTGGGCGTGCTGGCGGGGCGGCTGATGGCCCTGGACGGCACGGCCGAAGATGTCTTTGCCCGTGGCTTGCAAGGGCGGTACCTGGCGAGCCTCCTGGAGGCCGGTCGGCCTGGAGGGGGCGCTCAACCAGGCATGGCTACCCCTGCTGGAGGGGTGGCCGCAGCGTGCGCGGGACATCCTGAGCCAGGCGCCGACCGACTCCGTGTCGGTGGATGACTTTTCCCAGCGTCACCAACCGCGGGCCTGGGCCCTGGTGGAGATTTTGCCGCCAGGGGCCGCGGTGGCCGCGGTGTCCTCCTCCGCCGACCCTGATGGCAACACGAGCGATCCCGGCGCCCGACGCGATCTCAGCCGCCATCCCCTGCGCGCCCTGCGGGGGCAACTTCTGCTGGGCTGGGACGGCGAGGACCCGGACCCCCAGGGCTTCGGCGAGCGGCGAACGGTGCTCGCAGAGATGGCGCCTTGTCTTCGGGGTCCCCAGGGGGCGCATGCTCGACGGGCCCGGGGCGCAGTTCGAAGGGCGGTGGCGCTGGCCCGGCTGGTTTGCGAAGCCTTCGGCGCACACCGGTTGTTGATCATGCTGCGGCGCTCAGGGGGTGGGAACCGGTAACGAGGTCATGGCCTGGATCCTGCCCCCGCTGATATCTGGCTGGCCGGAGATGCCTTCGCCCACCCGGTCCTTCGAGAGAACTCGTAGGCCGTCCAGATCTTGAAACTCAAGAGCCTGCTGGCGGTTGCGATCCTTCAGCGCCTGGGCCGCGCCTTGCTGGACGCGGTGCGTCCCCGCCGCC
>JAADHA010000202.1 GCA_013152105.1 Oligoflexia bacterium
GGCTTGGCAAACAAGGCTGGCGTGGTGCTGGTTCGGGTGCTGCCCACGGGCAGCCTCTGCGTCATGGGGGATCGAGATCGCCTGCTCCAGGTGCTGACGAACCTGGTGGGCAACGCGGTGAAGTTCTCCCCGCGCGGCGGGCGGGTTCTGTTGTCTCTCAGTCGCAGGGATGATCGGGCGGTGTTCTCGGTATCCGATGAAGGACCGGGTATCTCCGCCGAATTCCGGTCCCATGTGTTCACGCCTTTTTCTCAAGCCGACGCCTCGGACCGTCGTTCGGCCGGTGGCACCGGCTTGGGGCTCAGCATCGCCAAGGCGATCGTCGACGCCCACGACGGCCGCATCTGGTTTGAGAATGGCGACGGGTCTGGCACGACCTTCTGCTTCGATCTGGAGATCACGACAGCTTTTGCAAAGGGTGGGGCACCGTCATGAGCGCTTCGGCCCGTGTGCTGCATGTCGATGATGACGAGTCGATTCGCGAGGTCGTCGCCATGGTGTTGAAGACCATGGGCGGCTTCGATGTGGCCAGCGTGGCCAGCGGTGCCGCGGCCCTGGACGTAGCCGTGGACTGGCATCCCGACCTGGTCTTGCTCGATGTGATGATGCCGGGAATGGACGGGCCCCAGACCCTCGCGGCTTTGCGTGGGGATCCGCGCACCCAGGCGATTCCAGTGATCTTCCTCACCGCCAAGGTCTTGCGCCGAGACCTGGACAAGCTGACCGGCTTGGGGGCAGCGGGCATCATCGAAAAGCCCTTCGGTGCGCAGCAACTGGTGCGGGCGCTGCGCCGGGCCTTGCGCCACGTCGAGGACTCCACGGCGGACCCGGTGACGGACTCGTCGCTGAACTGACGCATCGAGGTGCTGCGACCGGGCTGGACTCAGGGCATGATGGGCGCTACCTGAAGCCTCGACCAACCACGCTCTCCTGTCGGGCTTCGACCATCTCTGTCCTGGAATGATCGCGATGAAACGCTACCTTCTTCCATTCAGTCTGCTCTTTTGGCTGGCCGCTTGCGGTGGAAACAACCCAGGCGATACGGGCACCACTGGTGGCACCAGTTCGTCCCCTGACGGGGGCACAACTGGCACGACGGGGCAACTCACCGACGCGGACAACGACGGCGTGGCGCTTGAAGACGGGGACTGCGACGACGGTGACGCCAGCGTCTACCCCGGCGCTGTCGAGGCGTGCAATGGTCAGGACGACAACTGCGATGGCCAGGTCGATGAAGGTTTTGCCGACACCGACGGGGACGGCCTGCCGGACTGCCTGGACACCGAAGAGTGTGACGGGGTCGACAACAACGGCGACGGCCAGGTCGACGAAGGCTATGGCGACTCGGACGCAGACGGGGTCGCTGACTGCATGGATGTCGAAGAGTGTGATGGGCTGGACAACAACGGGGATGGCAACATCGACGAGGGCTTCGATGTCGATGGCGATGGCGTCACAAGCTGTGCGGATGTGCCCGACTGCGACGACGAGGACGCGTCTCGCAGCCCCCTGCTTGCCGAGATCGATGGGGACCTGATCGACAACAACTGCAACGGGCTGGTCGACGAGGGCTACTGGGCCTACGGGGACCTGGTCATCACCGAGATCATGGCGAATCCCGGAGACGTCGCTGATCCCATGGGCGAGTGGGTCGAGCTGCTCAACGTCACCGACCGGGACCTGTACCTCAATGGCCTGCAACTGGTCTCGGATGGGGACGACGCGCAGATCATCGACTCGGCCGACCTGCTCACGGTGGCTCCAGGTGACTACGTCGTCATCGGGAACAACGCGGACTTCGCGACCAACGGGGGCGTGGTCGAAGCCTACGCCTACGCTGACATCACCCTGTCCAACGAATCCGACAGCTTTGCCGTCTATGCGGGGGACCTGCTGATCGACCAGGTCCAGTGGGACAATGGCGCGACCATGCCGGACCCCGACGGCGCGTCCATGTCCCTGGATGAGCTCTACCTGGGGGCGGCCGAAAACGACGAGCCCGACGGTTGGTGCGCGGCCTACCAGACCTGGGGCGACGGTGGGGACTACGGCTCGCCGGGTGCCGCCAACGCCTTCTGCCAGACCACGGATCACGACGGTGACGGCTACGGAATCGCCGAGGGTGACTGCGACGATGGCGACATCGCGATCTCACCGGACGCCACCGAGATCTGGTACGACGGTGTCGACCAGAACTGCGATGGGCACAGTGACTACGACGCGGACTTCGACGACTATGACAGCGATGCCTATGGCGGCGCGGACTGTGATGATGCACGGGTTGATGTCAACCCCTCACAAGTCGAGGTCTGCGACGATGCCAACGTCGACGAAGACTGCAATGGCGTGGCGGATGACGATGACAGCGGCGTCACCGACGCTGCGACCCTGTACCCGGACGACGACGGTGATGGCTATGGGGCGACGGGCAGTCCGGTCGTGACCTGTGAGTCTCCGACTGGCTATGGCGTGGACGACCAGGACTGCGATGACCACGATCCCACCATCTATCCGGGCGCACCTGAGACCTGGTACGACGGGGTTGACAGCAACTGCGACGAGCTCAGCGACTACGATGCGGACGAGGACGGCTTCGACAGCGATGCCTATGGCGGCACGGACTGCGATGACACGCGGTCGGATGTCAACACAGACCAGGTCGAGATCTGCGACGACCTCAACACGGACGAGGACTGCAACGGCGCGGCGGACGATGCCGATCCCGGCACGACCGATGCCGTGACTTACTACCCCGACCTCGATGAAGATGGTTTTGGGAGTGACGCCGACCGTTTCGTCTCTTGTGAGCCGCTGACTGGCTGGTCCGACGCGGGCGGTGACTGCAATGACGACGACGCGACGATCAACCCCGACGCGACCGACACCTGGTATGACGGGGAGGACACCAACTGCGATGGTTGGAGCGACTACGACGCGGACCGCGATGGCTTTGACTCAGACGCCTGGACTGGGACGGACTGTGACGACGATGATGGCACGGTACACCCCTATGCTTGGGAGGACGACACGGACGGCGTGGACAACGACTGCGATGGCTACATCGACACGCTCGACCCGGACGTTCCGACCCGGGTGGGGCTGACAGATGACTCAGCCTCTACCATCACCTTCTCGGCCTTTACCTTTCCGTTCTGCGGCAGCGACCGGTCGAGCGCCTATGTCAGCAGCAATGGCCAGATCACCTTCGACTCGGTGGACACCAGCTACACCGAGAGCTCAACCACCTTCGTGTCTGGACAGGCAGCGGTCGCGGGTTGGTGGGACGACCTCAACCCCACTTCCGGTGGAGATGTCTACTGGATGGAGTACGATGACGCTGTTGCCGTCTGGTTTATCGACGTGGCCGAGTATGGCACGGTGGACGCCAACACCTTCTCCTTCCTGTTCCGCAGCGATGGGCGGATCATCCTGGAGTATGGCGGCATGGACGCCGTCGACGGCCTGGTCGGCTGGAGCTGCGGCACGGGCAGCGATGGCGCATCCTCGGTGGATCTCACGGCGGCGATCGCCGACCTGCCTACCGACAGCGCGGGGATCGGTCAGGGAACCGAGCAGGCGGTGTATGAGTTGTTCGCGGGTGGGACCACCACATCCGGTGACGTGGCAGACCAGACCTTCCTGTTCTGCGCCCAGGCCGGGGACGACCTGGACGGGGATGGCTGGACCGACACCTGCGGGGACAGCGACGACAGCGACCCGCTGATCTACCCCTGAGACCAGGCCACCCGTGTCCACGGTGAGCATTCCTGCTGAGCTGTGGCTGGGGCTGTCTGGGCTCAGCCTGGTGCTGGCGCTCACCAGCCTGGCCTTGGTTCCGGCGCTGCTGGTGCGGCTGCCGGTCGACTTCGTGACCACGCCGCCGCCTAGCCTGCGCCAGCGTGTGGCGGCGGCATCGCTCACGGGCCTGCTGGTCTTGCTCTTGCGCAACGCCTTGGGCGCTTTTCTGGTCTTGCTGGGCGTGGTCATGCTCTTCACCCCGGGTCAGGGGGTGTTGACGGTCGTCGCCGGACTCGCGCTGACCGACGGGCCCGGCCGTCACCGCGTGATCGTCTGGGTGCTGCGAAAGCGGATGGTGGCCCGCGTGGTGCAGCGCCTGCGGGCGCGGCGTGGGGTGACAGCCCTGGACGGTCTGGACGCCACCGAGCCTCCGACGGGCTAGGGAAGCGACCATGATCCACGCCGATCCCAACAATCCCAAGGCACAGCGCCTGCTCGAACGCATCAGCCGGCGCCTGGAGGGGCGTGACGCGCTGCTGGATGATGACTTGTGCGTGGTGATCGGTGGCGACGGGTGGATGCTCCACACGCTCCACGACATGGGTGAAGACTGGACCTATCTGGGGGTGAACGCGGGCCGCGTCGGCTTCCTGCTCAACGACATCGAAGAGGCCAGCCCTGGCGCGGCGGACCAGCCAGTCAACAGCCTGGTCGATTGCCTGTTGCAACGGACCTACTGGGTCAACGCCTTCCCGCTGCTGCGGGCCAAGGTCTGGCCGGCTGATGGTGGGCCTGCCGTCGCGGCGACGGCCATCAACGATGTCTACGTCGAGCGCACGTCGGGTGCGATG
>JAADHA010000142.1 GCA_013152105.1 Oligoflexia bacterium
CAGCTACGGCCAGGGGTTTCAGGTGGCGGGTGAGGCTGGTGGCGATGACGCCTGGGTGTACCGCGAGGGCGACCTTGCCGCTGCCCGCCAGGCGACCGGCGAGCTGCCGGACGAAGAGCAGGTTGGCGAGCTTGGACTGGCCATAGGCACCCCAGGGGCTGTACCAGCTCTGACAGGCGAGGTCGTCGAAGCGGATGCCCTGGTTGGGTGCCTGCTTGTGTGCTGCACTGCTGAGCACGACGACCCGGCCTTTGGACGCGAGGGAGTCGAGCAGGCCGGTCACCAGGATGAAGTGACCGACGTGGTTGGTGAGGAACTGGAGTTCCAAGCCGTGCTTCACCTTGCGCTTTTGCAGGGCCATGATGCCGGCATTGCAGATGATCGCGTCCAGCGCCGCGCCCTGGGTGTCTAGCTTGTCGATGCAGGCTGCGACGCAGGCCGCGGCGCTGGCGGGCTCGGACAGCTCACAGGCGAGGGGCACGGCGAGGCCGGGTGCGGCATCACAGGCCGCTTGGGCCTTGTCCAGGGTGCGGGCAGCGCCGAGCACCGTCGCGCCGCGCAGGCAGAGCACGCGCATGGTCTCGGCACCGAGGCCGGAATTGCAGCCGGTGACCAGATAGCGACGACCCGTCAGATCGAGGCCAGCGGTGACCTGCTCGGCGGTCGAGCTGTAGCCGAAGCCGCTGGGGCCAGCCGGCATGGCGAGGGCGAGGAGGGACAATGGGGGCTCGGTGGAGGTAGGTGAGGGGAGGTCGGGGACGGGCTCTCTATCGGAGCGCGGGCCGGTTGGGAGCCCTCCCACGGGGCGACAGCATCAGGACGACCCCAGCCTGGGCGAGGCGGCTGAGTCAGGCTTGGAAGCTCGTAGGGTTCATTCGCCCTTCGCGGCCGGGATGGTCAGGAGCACCTCCGCATTGTCGATCACCTGCCAGACCGGATCTCGCCCCGCCAGAGCGCGCGTTTCGCGCAAGATGACGGGCACGCCGTCTCCCTGGGCTTCCATGAAGTATCCGCGCCCGCTGCCCTGACCCGCCTCCGCGACGGGTAGCTTGACCATGATCGACTTCACAGCCTCGTTCCGGGTGGACTGCCGCAGCGCGATGCTCTCGACGGACAGGGTGTTGGGCAGAGGCCCCGGAGAGTACAGCTCAAGTCGGTCATCGAACATCAGCAAGCGGATGCGCGAGCCGTAGATGGAGTAGTCCCGGTGGACGACGGCGTTGACGAAGGCTTCGAAGAGCGCCCGATTGGAGTACTGCGGCAGCTCCTGCCGGGGAGGACCATCGACGACGGCGACCTGCATATTCCGTCGCGCAAAGCTGTAGAGACCGAGGATCTGTCGGTCGAGTGGGCCCGTGATGTCTGCTGCGTCCACCTGGTTGTTGCTGTCCTGGTGCGTGCCTCGGAAGCGCACCGCACGGGCACTGGCACCCGGCAGCCAGGTCTCGGGATGGTTCGAGCAGAGCAAAGCGCCGGTGACAGTGATCCGCTCCTGGCCGTCTTGCAGGGTGAGCACCTTGCGCTTGTGGAGTGTGCGGTCCGGCTCTTCCTCTGTCTTCCTGCACAGTCGCTCCCACAGCCCCGGTTCGAGGTCAGTGAGCCGAGTGTCGGGGATGGCCTGCTCGTCGAACCGGATGATTCGGGCCTGGCTTCGCTGCTGGAAGAGCCGAGCCAGAACGTCGGGCGGCATCTCTCGCTTGCTGCTTCCTATCCGGTGGTAGTAGCCGCCGGGGCTCTTGTGGACGAAGAGGCTCCTGGGGATGTCCACCTTGAGCACTGCCCGCGACCTTCCGAGTGCGTCGGGCAGCTCCATGCGCAGGATGTGCACCCGCAGCGGCGGCTTGACACTGTCGTTGCACAGCTCCCGGACAAAAGCCTCGACCAGGTCCAGCTTCTCGATGGGGATCCCGTCGACGTCTCGCGTCTTGTCGTCAACACCCAGCAAGCAGACGCCGTCAGCGGTGTTCGCGATGGCGGCCAGCTCGTCCGCCAACTCGGCAGGCCGCGGCCCCGTCACGCGATTGCCTTCGATGGTGACGGCCTTCAACTCCAGCGTGTTGTCCTCGCCCAGGCGGATCTTGTCGAGGAGCTGGTCAGGAGAGTCGAACATCTCGTCCTCCATGACGCGGCAGATCTGGTCGCGTGCGTCCTGTTCTTGCAGGCCACCGGAGCATACTGCGGTCACCCGGCCACCGTGTCGGATGGGCGATCTCAGAAGCTCTGATCCAGCCGCAAGTATACCTCGACTCCGCCGTCGGGTCGAAGGTCGAAGGGATGGCTCTGCAACAAGCCCCCGACCATCAAGCCGGCGAAGGTGGGTCTGGCACCCAGCAGGTCGACGGCGCCTCCTAGTCCGGCGGTCCAGCCGACGACGGTGGTTGTCAGCGCGTCGGCGGATGCGTCTGTGTTGACGCTCGGCGGACTGTGCAAGATCCCGGCGTCGAAGCCGCCCGAGAGCTGGGCCTGGGAGAGCCAGCCCAACCACAGGGGGATACTGCTGTTTCGTAGGACCTGCCAGCGTAATTCGGTGTTCGCACTGAGCGAGCGGTCACCGACCAGGGCGGTGACGGGGATGCCTCGCACACCGCCGCTTCCACCCAGGGTGAGCAGCCGGTGCTGCACGCCGCCGGTCGCCAGGCCGCCCCTCAGCCGACCGGCCAGGACCACGCGCCCGTCGAGCGGCAGGAGCGCGGTGGCGCTGCCACGCAGGGCCGCCCAGGAGTCAGCGATTCCGGTGCTTGCTGTGGGTCCGGCCGGCACGACGCCGCCGTCGACGCCCAGAGAGAGCCGGTGACCGCGCATCGGCAGGTCGGTGTCGACACGGGTCTCCCAGGCGATCCCGGCTGATCCGCCCAGGGCGATGGCGGCCTGATCGGTGGGGCGAAAGCTGGGATCGAGCAGGGAAGGACCGGCGCTGAGCCACAGGCGCACGGGTCGGGCGCGGCGATCCTGGAGGGGGCCGCGGTAGTGCAGGATGGTGAACTCGGCCTGCAGGATGTCCTCGGGATCGGTGGTCAGGCCCAGGTCGAAGAGCCAGCGCGTGTCGTACTGTCGGCGCAGCACGAGGTCGGCGTAGGCGGTGATGCGCTGGTCGGAGAAGGTCAGCTCGGCGGGAAAGAAGCTGGCGGTGGCGGTCCAGCGGCGGGGCCAGCGGTCGAGGGCGGGGGACTGCTCGACATCGCCCTGTGGGTCAACCACGACGTGGCGCGGCCGGTCGGGCAGAGCTTGGTCGAGCTGGTCGGGACCAGGGCCGGCCAGCCAGACCTGAGAGTGGCCGTCGATGTCGACCCGCACGGGTTCGGCGGGGGCGGTCTCGGGGGCGTCTCGGGTGACGGTGAGCAGGTGCGCAGATCCGTCGCGCTGGACATCGACCCGCAGCTCTTCGCCGGGCACGAGCGCGTGGGCGGTGTCGAAGTCCTGTCGCGACACAGCGGCGGCGTCGAGCGCGTCGTCGAGCGAGAGGCCGGACCAGAGCGCGTCGGCGATGCCGGCGGCGGTGCCATTGCCGAAGCGCAGGTCGAGGCGGTGGGCCACGACAGCGCCGGGAGCCTGTGGCGTGAGAATCTCCAGGAGGTCGTCGCGTACGGGGTCGCTGGGCCAGGGCTCGTCAAAGATCTCGCTGAAGTAGGGCAGGTTGCCGTCGTAGAGCAGGCTGTCGATCTCGGGGATCCACGACAGCCAGCCCAGGGCTCGTCGGGGCGAGGATGCTGTGCCGACTGCATCGGCGACGAAGGCCCTCAGCGAGGGGTCGGCCAGCGGAACCGCGGCCTCGATCAGTCCCCGTCGCACTGCGTTGACGTGATAGCGCCACAGTCCGCCCGTGACCCGAAAGGCGTTGTCGGACAAGAACAGCAGCCCAGGTCCGGCGCGAACCAGGCGGCGCCAGGAGGGGGTCTCGACGATCACCAGGCGGGGGGCCTCGGTCCGGGGCCATGCCTGGGCCAGGGTCTGTTGGACCAGACGGTCGCGGCGCGGGCGCCGAGGGCCCCGGTCGACCAGCAGCACGCGGCCGCCCGGTTGGCTCAGCTCGTGGATGTGCCCATTGGGGACGACGGCCAGGGCCAGGCGCTCGGCCGATCCGCTCCAGCGCAGGGTGGCGGGCGCGTCCCGGGCATCGGTGACGCTGTCGTTGAGGACGCCGACGACCCCTTCGGGCAGGTCCAGCTCGACGTCCCAGGACACAGTGGGGACCTGGTCTCCAAGCTCAGGCTGGGGGTACCACAGGCCATTGGCGTAGATGCCTCTTCCGGGCATGGTTCCGCTGGCGTCGCCCCGCCGCGGCAGCACCGCGTAGAAATAGGCACCTTGCCCATCGGCCCTGGGCATGATCCGCACGGTGCCGTGCTCGACCGCGAAGGGAAAGGTCCGCCGGATCCACCGGTCGTCGGGTGGGTCGGGGAGCATGGAGAGGACATCGACAAAGGTGAGCCCGCGGGGATCGTCTACGGTCAGCTCGCCCACGATGGTCTGCAGGTCCGGTCGCACCCGTGCCACCAGATGGATGGCGATGGGCGGCTTCGACCAGTCGGGCTCGGATCGGTCATCGCTTGCGTGGCCGATGGCCGAGCAGAGCGCCACCATCAGCGT
>JAADHA010000638.1 GCA_013152105.1 Oligoflexia bacterium
ACCGCCCGCAGGGGTGTCTTGGGCGTGATCCCGTGTCCCAGGTTGAAGATGTGGCCGGTGGGGCCGGCCCGTGAGATGATCGCGCGGGTGCGTCGGACCAGCTCGTCCTGGTCGGCGTACAGGGCGATCGGGTCCATATTTCCCTGGACCGGCACGTCCGGCCCCAGCACGGTGCGGGCGTAGGCCAGGTCGACCCGCCAGTCGATGCCGATGGCGTCCGCGCCGCATTCCTTGAGCCAGGGCAGGTAGGGGCCCGCGTCGCGGGTGAAGTACAAGGTAGGCGCGTCCTTGACCCGTGCCAGGGCGCGACTGGCGGCCGGTAGGGCCCACCGCCGGAGATCCTCGGTGGACAGGGCGCCAGCCCAGGTGTCGAAGAGCTGAACCGCTGCCGCGCCGGCGTCGACCTGTGCTTGGAGGTGGTCCCCGACCGCGTCGGCCAGGCGATCCAGCAGGGCTTGGAAGGTCGTGGGGTCTTGCCACATCAACTGCTTGGTCCTGACCCAGTCCTTGGAGCCCCCGCCCTCGATCGCGTAGCAGGCCAGGGTGAAGGGCGCGCCCGCGAAGCCCAGGATCGGGACCGCCGCGCTCTCTCGCAGGATCTCGAGGGCCCGCAGGGGCGCGGGCAGGTCTCGGACCGGGTCGAAGTCTCGCAGCGCCGCGACATCGGCGCGACCCCGGATCGGGTTGCTGAAGCGCGGGCCCATGCCCTTGGCGAAGGACAGGTCCAGCCCCATGGCGGCCAGGGGCAGCAGGATGTCGCTGAACACGATGCCGGCGTCAAAGCGGAAGCGCCGCAAGGGCTGCAGGGTCACCTCGGCGCAGAGATCCGCGTCCGCGCACAGCTCCAGGAAACCGAGATCGGATCGGATCGCCCGGTACTCAGGCAGGTAGCGGCCGGCTTGGCGCATCATCCACACGGGAGGGCGTGGCAGGGTCTCGCCGGCGAGGGCGCGCAGCAGCAGGGGGCGGGTCATGGCAGCCTTCCGGGTCTTCCGGGTCTTCCGGGTCTTGCTGGGAGTGAGTCCCAAGGGTGCTGGGTTAGCCCGGTGTCGCGGGTCGAGCGAGGCGAGCGCGCTCGTCAGGTCCCCTACCGCGCTCCAGCGCCGAGCAAGACCTCAGCCATGCCTCTCTCGCCCACGACCGCTACGACCCGTACCCTGTGGGTCTGTCTGAGCCCCGCCCTCGTTGCGATCGGCTTGTATCTGCTGGCTCAACTCATGCCCCAGGACCACGTGTGGGGGCACATCCTGCAGTCGCTAATGCTGGCGCTTGGTCCCTGGTTGGCCGCGCTGGGCGTGCTGTGCTGCGTCTGGGCCGGGTGGCGGTGGCGCCGACCGATGGTGTGGCTGCCGCTGTTCATCGGCTACCTCTACGTCGTCGGTCCGCCGCCCTGGCTGGTCCACAGCGCGCTGCCGGGCCTGGCCAGGGCGCGACAGCCGGCCCAGGGCCTGGTGATCGTCAGCGCCAACCTCGACGCCTTCAGCCCCGGTCCCCCGGGCGCCGAGCAGGCCCTGGTGGCGCTGGATCCCGACGTGCTGGCGGTGATCGAGGAGCGCGCCCCGGACATTCCCGGGATGGTCCGCGTCGCGGACAACTACGCCGTGCCCATGCCGCGGATCTCCCACGGTCACGCGATCCACTGCCGGCCAGGGCTGTCCTGCGATGCCGCCATCACGCCGGAATTCGGGAGCGACAGCTCGCACATGCCGATGGGGCTCTTGCGGGTGCCGGTGCCGCGGATCGACCACGTCGGCGACACCATGGCCTGCCTGATGAGCCTGCACGCCCCGCCGCCTGCTCCCCTGAATCCAACGGGACTGCTGCCCTATGTGCGCCGGGTGGCGGCGGCGGTGCGTGGAGGACGCTTGGTGAGACAGTGGGGGCCGTGCCTGGGCGGAGACCCGGTGTTGATGTTGGGTGACTTCAACCACGTCCCGGGCAGCCCCGCCTGGCGGATCCTGACCGGAGATGCCGATGATGAACCGGGCTTGCTGGACGCGGACGACGTTGGATCGCTGTGGCGCGCGTCCTGGCCCGCCGGTGGCGGCTGGCCGAATCTTCCCTTCTTCTCGCTGGATCACGCGCTGGTCAGCCCGGCCCTGATCGCGACGGGGCTACGGCGCGAACGCATCCCCGGTGCTGACCACCTGGCCCTGGTGCTGCGCTTGCAGGCCCAGCCGCCTGTTCAGGCTCGACCCTGACGGGCCAGCAGGGCCAGTAGGATCGCGGCCTGGTAGGCGGCATCGTAGTCAGCGCGATGTTTCTGCACCGTGTCCTCGGCCGGAAGACCCAGGCGTTCGCTGAGGATCTCCTTGTTGGTGTCCAGCCAGTGCAGGTTGAGGACCCCGGCCGAGAGCGCCTTGGTACACAGGGCCTTGTAGCCGAAGGGGTTGGGCAGGTCTTCCGCCGCGTAGACCCACGCGACATGACTCCAGTCGAAGGGGGCGTTGTGGCCGACGAAGACCGGCTCTGTGCCGGGCCGGGTCTGGGCGAGCACGAAGGCGGCCAGGTCCTGTGCAGCCTGGCGGCGAGGAAGGCCCTCGCGCCGAAGCCGGTCCTGGTCCAGGCCATGGATCGCGGCGGCCTTGGCGTCGAAGCGAGGCGCCTGGGGTCGCATCTCCAGGTAGATGCGGTCCCCGATGGCCAGATTCCCTTCAGAGTCGGGGGCTAGGACGACGGCACCGAGGCTGACCATGTCGTAGAGACCGGGAACCGGACCGTTGGCTTCGAGGTCCACACAGAAGTACGTCGCCCGTGACTCTGGCTGGCGCGTGTCTTCGGGATGCTTCTTCTGCATGGTCCACTCCGAGATCGGCGATGATGAGAGCGAGCCCCGCCTTCCCTCGCTACGAGTCTGACCCTGAGCACTAACGCAAGCCACTCCCCTCGACCCGCGCGCGCGGCCTCGTCGCTGACTTCGGCCTTGTCGCTGCTGTCCCTGCCGCTGTGTACGTTGGCCCTCGCGCTGCTGCTAGGAGCCGGCGTGATCCGCCAGGGCGCGCCCCTGGTCGTCTCGTGTGCGGCGGGCGCGCTGGTGTTGCTGCCCGCCATGGGCATCGGCCTGTTGTTCCGACGGCGGCTTCTGGGTCTGTCGCTCGGGCTGCTGCTGTGGCCCATGGCGGTGGTGGCGGCTTTCCCGCTGTATTTCCCAGGCGAGCGGGCCGAGGCCCTGGCGTCGGGTGCCTCGGTGCTGCTGACGCCCTTCGGGCTGCGCCTGAACGCAGCGCAGGCCAAGGCCGTGGACGAGTTCTTCCCGGGCGCTGGTCCGGTGCGCCCGATCGCCCCGCGCGCCGAGCCCCTGGAAGCTGACCCGATCCCTCCCCCGCAGCCGATTGTCCTGGTCGATGGGGTGGGCAGCGGCGATCTGGTCGTCGTTCCCTACGAAGGTGAGGGGCGGACCATGACCGTCCCGGTCGGTCTGGAGGGTCCGAAGACCCAAGCGGATGTCGGAATGATCTTCGACACCGGCGCGACCCTGACCACGGTGAATCACGCCACCCTGACTGCGTTGGGGGTCACCCTGTCGTCCAAGTCTCCCGAGGTCACCGTGCGCACCGCGGGCGGCGATCGCCAGTCCCACCTGGCCTTGCTCGAGCGTGTGTGGGTCGGCGGCATGGAGGTCGAGGGGGTGACGGTCTCGGTGTGCGATGCCTGCGCGGACAAGGACGCGGTGGGCCTGTTGGGGATGAACGTGTCCGGCCTGTTTCGGGTGACGGTCGACTCCGCACGCCAAGAGCTGGTGCTTCAACCCCACAAGAAGCCTCGCAACCGGGTCGCGGACGTGGCTCCTTGGCTCAAACTCCAAGCCACCGCTACGCGCTGGGAGGATGGCCGCATCGAGGTCGAGGTGCGTGGTAGCAACATCAGCGATCGCCTGATCAAGCACGCCACCGTCGGCATTCGCTGCGAGGACGACTGGACGGCCGAGCTTGGCAGCGTGCCTCCGGGCGGAACGGCCAGCGCGGTGGTCTCCCTGCCGATTGGCTCGCAGTGCGTCGACTACTCGATTGGCCTGGAGCGAGCGCGCTGGTAGCTGGTAGCTGGTAGCTGGTAGCTGGCAGTTCGGTCAGACGCGCAATTCGGCCGGGGCGCGCCAGTTGGCGTCGAGGGCTTCGATCGCCAGCCACATGACCAGATAGGTCATCGCGGACTGCTCGTGTTCGAGGTCGACCTCGCCCTCTTTCACTTCGTCCTGCCGTTCGTAGAGCGCCCACAGCACTTCATCGAGCAGGTGGGGTTGGGCGCGCCACTCGACCTGCTTGGCACGCTGTGCGAAGTCGGCGTCGGCCGGCAGGAGCTGGTCCGCGACGTCTTTGATGCGGTCAGCCGCGGCGTCGATGTCGCGGGTCGTGACCTTGCTCATGCGGCCACCCACCTGCTCGAAGATCCGCATGCTGACGGTCAGCATGTGCAGGGCAACCTGGGCGGGCAGCGTCCCGAGGTGTTGAACATTCTGCTCGATGTAGCGGGACAGGCGACGCTGCCGCTTGACCAGGCGGACCGCCGTGGACTGGAAGGCTTCGCCCTGGTCGCTACAGGCTTCAGCCAGGCGGTGGACCAGCTCGCGGGGAATGGCGGGGTTGGGAG